>JAUYQP010000041.1 GCA_030697205.1 Mycobacteriales bacterium | reverse complement strand
CGTCAACTACAACGACCGCAAGGCCGTCGCGGCCGCGCTGAAGGCCATCTACACCGCGGTCAACGCCGACGCCGCGGAGACCGCGCTGCTGGAGTTCGCCGAGTCCGACCTCGGCAAGAAGTACAAGGCGACCGTCGCGACGTGGCAGACCGCCTGGGAGCGGTTCATCCCGTTCCTGGCGTTCCCCGCCGAGGTCCGCAAGGTCATCTACACGACCAACGGCATCGAAAGCCTCAACTACCAACTCCGCAAGATCATCAAGAACCGCGGTCACTTCCCCAACGACCAAGCCGTCATCAAGCTGCTCTGGCTCGCGATCCGCGACATCGAAGACAAGCGAGCACGCGCGCGAGCCAAGGAGAAGGGCCTGCCCAAGGGCGAGCGCAAAGCCCCCGGCCGGCTCGTCGACGGCGCCACCGTCCAGGGCTGGAGAACCGCTCTCAACGCCCTCGCCCTGACCTACCCCGACCGCTTCGCCGACCACATCCGTTAACCCACATTTCCATGATCACCAAGGCGACTTACACAGAATTCTTGACAAGCTCCTGCCGGTTGCTGCCGAGCGCAGGGGGACTCGAACCGCCTCGTCTACTCCTTGACCGCTCAGCAGCCGCAGACGCCGTCGTGACCGTCCATGACGACTCGTCACAGACGGGAGGTCGCGCGAGCCATGCGGTCGGCACGGGACGCCGCGTTTGGGTGCGGATAACGACAGCTCTGCTCAGTCGAGCACGACGCCTCCGCACTCTTCGCCAACCCAGTTGGCCACCCATCGTCGTAGCGCTCCGCTTCCTAGGCCGCGAGGCCGTGCGCGAGCAAACCCACAGCCAACCGCACCGCGACGCCACCCACCTTCTTGCACCCCGTGCACCGGTACAGCTGCCGGCCTCGATCCGGGCGACTACTTCGCGAACCCGCCGAGGGTGCGGTTGCCGTGCGGCTTCGGGGTGGGGGTGTTGTCCTTTGTGCGGCAGGGGGCTCCGGGTTGCGCGAAGCAACTTGGGCACTGGTGGTTGCTGTACGGGCTGCCGTCGTCCTGGAACGGCGGGAGCGCTGCGATCAGGTCCATGGTTCGCGTGTGCTGCGCGGTGCCAAGAGGCTCGCTGTTCTCCAGGTGCCACCACTCAGTCGTGGTCATCTCCAACGCAACGCTGATCGGGATCCGCCCGAAGCCCTTGGCTTCGCGAGCATTCCTGAGCCCATTCTCAAAGGACGCCTCTTGGCTAGCGCTCGTGTTCTGCTTCGCGCTTGCACGGACGGTCGAGTCAACGACCCAAGCGGCCAAAGAGTCCTCGTCTGCATGCTCCTTCGCCAGTTCCTCATTGACGACGAGCGAGTGTGGCAGGGCGGGCAGATCATCGTCGGGCTCCAGTACCGGGCTGTCTGTCTCGTCCATGACGATGTTGACCACCTGGTACCTCGCCCAGACGTCGGTGATCACGTCCTGCGGGTGCTTGTTGGCGAGACCTGCCTCGCTCAGCCTCCGGTCCTCTTCCTTGGTGACGACTGCCATAACGAGAAGGCGAGTCATGGTCTCGACGTAGGCCTCATCCGTCTGCGGCCCCTTGAGCAGCTCCTCGCGGACGCGGCTGATGGGGACAACGTGCTCGTAGGTGATGTTGACCCGTTCGGGGCTTGCACTCGCGGCGACGGACCAGCGCGGGCTTGTGTACGCGCCTCGCGGGACGAACCAGACGTTGTTCAGGATCCATCGGCGTACCGCGTTCGTTGGTCCGCTTCGTGGCTGGCTCGACTGCTCCAACGCCTCGAAAGCGAGCCGGATCGCCCGCGCATCCCGAAGATCAACTGAGTCCATGGCGTGCAGTATGGACTCCGGGGGTGACAAGACGACCTGCCGCCGTCGCTCGTAGGGAAGTCCTGAAGCGGCCGCGGTACCAAGCCGCATGCAGGCGTTCCTTGATGTCAACGTCGTCGCCGGCGGATATCGAGTAGTGACAGCTCTCTGCGGGGGCTGGCACGGGGTCGACCAGTCAGACGAACGTGCGGAAGCCGAAGTGCGCAGCCAGCACGCGCACTTGCCTACGCTGTCGCTGCGCTGGCTAGGGCTTGCTTGCCGCAGGCGCCCTTTTGGCTGCTGCCTTCTTGGCCGAAGGACCCTTTGGACGCACCCGCACCCGCACCCCTTGGCCCGCGGCCCGCTCCACCTCGAAGAGTTCGATCGCAGTCACGAGATCGATCAACTTGGCGTATCCCCAGTTGCGGGAGTCGAAGGCGGGCTCCTGCTTGGCGACATGGCTGCCAACGCCTCCGAGATTGGCCCAGCCGTCGTCGTCCGATGCCGCGCCAACCCCATCCCGCAGCAGTGTCAGCAACCTAGCGTCAGTGCGGAGCTCGCTCGCGCTCTTGCGTATCGGGGCCCTAGCAACCGCGGCCTTCTCCGTGGATTGCTCCGGCTCCTCGGCGATGCGCAGCACATCCAGGTACACGAACTTGTCACAGGCGGCCACAAGCGAGCGAGGTGTCTTCGGCTCACCAAACCCGTAGACGGTCTTCCCAGACTCCCGGAGCCGGGAGGCGAGCTTGGTGAAGTCACTGTCGGAGGAAACCAGACAGAAGCCGTCCAGGTTCCCGGTGTACAGCAAGTCCATCGCGTCGATGATCAGCGCGCTATCGGTGGAGTTCTTGCCCGTCGTGTAGGCGAACTGCTGCATCGGCTGGATCGCGTGGGTATTGATCGCTTCCTTCCAGCCGCGGAGGTTGGGCGTGGTCCAGTCGCCGTAGGCCCGCTTGACGGTCGCACTGCCGTACTTCGCGATCTCGCCGAGCAGAGCCCCAATGATCGTCGGCGTGGTGTTGTCGCCGTCGATGAGGACAGCGAGCCTGCGGGAGTCTGCGGCTGAGGCCATGGCCGAAGCGTAACGACGAACGCAGACCCGAAGATCCAGGTGCCGCCCGGAGCAGATAGCGACAGTTCTTCAGCTCCGTGGACGGCATGTCCGAGTCGCGGCATGAGCGGATGGTGGTCGCTGAAGGAGCCCGCGTCGGCAGATTCACAATCAGCAGCGACACAGCCTCTGGCTCGGCTCGTTCTACTCGATCGGCATCTGCTTCGCGAAGACGTAGCGATCACCGGCCAGGCGCACGAAGGGCCTGAGCTTGTGCAGAGCGAGCCCGCGCTCCGAGGCGACCTGCCGGATCTCATTCGACGGTGATCGGAACGTCGCAGAGGCGCCTGGCTCCAAGCGGTGCAGCAGCGGGTCGGACCAGGCTGGCGGTCGCATCGTCACGATGTGGCCACCCTCCGGCGTCCGAAAACCAAAACCCTCCACCGTGATCGGGGAGCGCCCCTTGTTGTTTGCCACGACACCGATGAACCAGTCCTCGCCGACGTCGTCACCGAACACGGGCAGTTCGTTCACGGCTGTGACCTCGACGACCGGCCCGGAACGCTCCCAGCTGACCATGTTCCAGGCGAGGGCGAGCAACCCGGGCGTGGCACCTACGGCGGCGGCGGTCCAGTCCATGCGGGAAGCCTGCCAGCCTGCTGCGACATTCGCGGGCGCGGCGGGCCGTCTCACTACAGCGAAATCGTTGCGGCGAAAGCGGATGAGCGGATGGGTTCCACGTCGAACGATGTCCGGCTACCCGCAGTCGGCCTAAGCGCCGTCGTCCGAGCCGCCTTCACCGCACCAGGCGGTCAGGGTCAGTAGAAACGCCAATCCATCCTGGAGCAGCCCGCGAACGGCCTCCGCGCCTCGCGCTGAACCCAGATTCTTCGCCAGCATCTGCTGGTAGTCGCTGCCCTTCAGGTGCGCGGCCACCTTCGAGCGCAGCTCCTGCACCTTGCGCAGATACGCAACGTCCCGGGCGGCCTCCGGGTACCCCTCCTGCTTCAGGAAGCGCTCGAACTTCGAGATCCCCTTCTCGTCGGCAATCTTCGACCCGAGCGCCTGACCGATCGCAGCTTCGTTCAACGCGTCACTCAGGAGCTTGGCGAGCACCTTGATCGCGTCCTCGAACTCGTTCTGACCGTCGTTGAGCGGCAGTCGTACCTGCTGAAGCAGGAAGACATCGGTTTCCTTGGGCTCCCGGAACAACGGCCATCCGAACCGCGTGGCCCAGACTTTCGAGGCGTCGACGTACAGACGTCGGAAAGTCAGGTCCACTGCGCTCGGGTCGGCCGGTTGCGCGAGGAAGGACCGTCGCAGGTTCGTGTCGCTGATCGGCGCATCCGGCGTGATCATGTGTCCGCGCCAATGATCGCGTTCGGCGGCGGGGAGGTCGCGGCCGATGTCGCCGAGGAACATCACGACGCGGTCGGCGTGGTCGTTGTCGATCTGCACGCCCCAGAGCCCTGCGCACCGCAGGTATCCGTCTTCAACGCTGTACAGCTCGGGGCTGTCGTAGTACTTGGCGAGCACGTCCCGGCGGAAGTGCACGGGTGTCAGGTAGTGCGGGGCGTCGGGGTTCTTCCCGAAGTAGTTGGCGAGCTGTTCTGGGTCGCAGGCGAACTTGATAGGCCGTCCCTGCTCGTCCTCGCCGATGATGAACTCGGGGTAGTGCTGGTCCTTATCCTCGTACGGCCAGATCCCGCAGGTCTCGACTGGTCCGGGCGGGATCACCTTCGTTGCCGTGTACCTGCTGCCGTACTTGCCGGACGAGCTCCAGCGCGTTTCGAAATGGTCGAGCCGGCCGCTGCAGAACTCGTTGCGGAGTCGCTGGGTGTCGGTCGACTCGGGTTCGGTGTCGGAGTAGGTGCGGGCGTCGATGAACAGCAGGAGATCGACTTGGCGCGCCGCGAGGTACTGCTTGAGCAGCGAGGTCCGCACTTCCATCCGCTGCTCCACCACGCGCACAGCGAGCGTCTGGGTCCCGTCGTCGTTCATCTTGACGTAGGTGTCGGTCCCCGGGACGTGGCGCAGGTTGTGGAACAGCCGGAACTGCTGATCAAGCTCGAGCTCTTCCTCCGCCGCTCCGTGGTATTCGCGGACCAGTACGAGCGGCTCGACACCGTCGTCGCCGCCTGGGAGGTAGGTGACGACAGCTTCCCCATCGCCCCACGACTGCATGAATCCGGGGGCGCCGCTGGTCTTGGTCAGCAGCCATGAATCCGAGTTCAGGGCCCTGTCACGGTTAGCGGGGTCCGCGAGCGCACAGTACGCACCGACACTCACGCCCTGCTTGTACGTCGAATCGTGCACCACGGTCCACGGCCCGTCGCCCTGCACTTCGAACGCGCTACGCACGTCGACCTGGTTCAGGTCCCCCATCGAGCCGCCTCCTCCACCTCGGCTTGGCAGCGTAGAGCGCGTCACTGTCAGTTGTCTGATCTCAGCAGGTCGTCATGGCGCCTTACCTGAGCCCAGTGCACCCCGCGGCATGTGCGGGTGCTCGAGGGGGCACCGCACTGTTCGCTTACCCGCCCAGCACGTAGCCGCTCCCGGACAGAAGCCCGACCTTGTCTCGTACGTCGTTCAGTACACGCAGAAGCGGCAGGGTCGGGGACTCCTCCCCGGCCTGAGACTGGATCTTGCGGAGCAGCACGGGCCAGAGGAGTTCGGCGAGTCGGACCTTGCTCGCAGGAATGCGTAGTCGACCCAGGACGACACCGATGTCTTGACAGTTCGAACGGGCTGACGCAAGTTCCGCCGCGATCTGTGCGCCCATACCTGCTTCCACGTTGGTCCTGAGCTCGAAGACGAGTTGCTTCAGTGCTGAGGCCAGCTCGTCGTCCGAGAAGTTTGCGAGTTCGTACTTCTGGTCGCCCCAAACGTGGACGCTCACGAGGAAGTCGAGCCCTTCCTGCGTGATCGCGCCGCCTTGCGCTTCTACCTCTTGCCGAAGAGCCTGCTGAAGCACCCGTAGCTCTTCGGCCCTGCTTTCGACGTCGCGCCACCGATTCTCAGGGTCCATGGCGATGACGAGAGCGGTGGGGCGCCCCTCCACCTGCCCAGTCTCTGCGTAGCGCGGGTGCAGTCGAGGTGCCACCGCGTACCGGGCGATAAGACCTGGGTTGACGTTGGAGGAACGGGCGTTCTGCACCCGCACAAGGTGAGAACGGTCGAGGCCGAAGAGGTCGAGCGTTCGGGAAACGTGGAGCATCTCGATCGCGTCCCGGGGTGTGGTGTAACTCGTCGCGTGCTGCTCTGCGAGTGAGAGCAACTATGCCGTAGCGGCGATGGACCTCCTGGTGCGCTTGGGTGCGGGGGTCGTCTTGGTCTCCAGGGCGGTTGGCGGCGGCGGGTTCAGCAGCGCCATGGAGGCCTCGCTGAGGTAGCGGCGGTTGCTGTCTTGCCACTCGTCGTGGGCCTCGATCAGGACGCATGCTGAGAGCCGCAGGAGGCTGTCGTTGTTGGGGAAGATCCCGACGACGTCGGTGCGCCTCTTGACCTCGCGGTTGAGGCGCTCGAGGGGGTTGGTGGACCAGATCTTCTGCCAGTGCGCGAGGGGGAAGTCGGCGAACGCGGTGAGGTCGGTCTTGGCGTCGCAGAGCAGGTCCGCGACGGCGGGGAACTCCCCGCGCAGCAGGCCGGCGACGTTGTCGACCTGCGCCCGGACCTTGGGGCCGTTGGGCTGCGCGAACACGGTGCGGATCGTCGCGGCGACCATCTCGGCGTGGCCCTTGTTCACCTTCGCCAGGGCGTTGCGCATGAAGTGCACCCGGCACCGTTGCCAGGCGGCGCCTTGCAGCACGGCGCTGATGGCGTTGACCAGCCCGCGGTGCGCATCGCTGATGACGAGCTGGACGCCGTCCAGGCCGCGGTCGCGCAGATCGCGCAGGAACTCGGTCCAGAACGCCTCGGTCTCGCTGTCACCGACCGCGCAGCCCAGCACTTCGCGCTTGCCGTCGGCGCTGACGCCCGTGGCGATGACCACGGCCTGGCTGACGATGCGCTGGTTGATGCGGACCTTGCAGTAGGTCGCGTCGAGGAAGACGTAGGGGAACGCTTGCTCGTCCAGCGGTCGGGCCCGCCAGGCGGCGACCTCCGCGTCGAGCTTCGCGCAGATCCGACTGACTTCGCTCTTGCTGATCCCCGTCCCACCGAGCGCGACGACCAGGTCGTCGACCCGGCGGGTGCTGACGCCCTCGACGTAGGCCTGCATCACGACCGCGTGCAGCGCGACGTCGATGCGCCGCCGCGGGTTGAGCAGGCACGGGAAGAACGACCCGGTCCGGACCTTCGGGATCTTGATCGTGAGGTCACCAGCGGTCGTGGTGACGGTCTTGTCGCGGGTGCCGTTGCGTTGCGTCGTGCGGGTCTCGCTGCGCTCATGGGGCAGCGCCCCGATGTGCGCGGCCGCTTCGGCGTCGACGAGCTCTTGCATGATCGTGCCGAGCAACCGGCGCATCAGCTCGCCGGCATCGGCGCTGCGCATCGTCTCGAGCACTTCGAGCAGGGCAGACTGGTCCAGGGCCATCGTGGTGAGTCCTTCCGTGAGTTCCTTGGCGGGTTCTCACAGAGCCTCACGCGGTGGCCCCTCAACGTCCGGGACCGACACGACGTCGACCACGATCACGGGGCCGAGTTACACCACTCCAGGGGACTCACCCAGCATCTCCGTGTCACCCTCAACGAGGAGCAGCACTCGTGGCTGAGGTGTAAGGCCCAACATCGCCAGTGCCTCATCCAGGGTCCGGCCAGCGGAAGCGTGCGAGTCCACGCGGTCGTGCAGCGGACTCCACCAGCCGGTCGGACCCGTCGTCGGCAGGCGCTCTAGCGTCCCCGCTTCAGACAGGGTTTCGTGCGCGCGGAGAAGAACCTCGGCGGCGACCCGCATCCACAGGTAGCCAGCACTGGGCCCGCTGATCTTCGCCCATCCGTCTCCGTTGCTGTGTCGGATGAGTGACCACCAGCCGATGAGGGGATCTGAGTGCGCAGCTGCGAGCAGGTTCTCGGCGTCGGGGCGCAGTCTCTGCACCGGGTAGTTCACCAGGGCGAGTCGATCGGAATCCTCGATGGAGTAGCGGCTAGCCTCGGTGCGAGCCTGATCAACACCTGAGGGGTAGCTGATATTGCCCATGATCGCGGGCATGTGTCGCGTCGAGAGCGCAGAAAGGGCGAGAGCCCGCCGGCGTCGTGCCTGGGCCGCGACGACTCGCAGGGCATGGTCGGCGCCGCCCTCGATCCAGGCCAGATCGTTGAGTGCGGCGTCGAGGTCCAGCAGTTGCCACGAGCTGTAGACGAACCCGTTCCACCAGCGGCGATCTGTTTCGTCCGTCGGGCGCTCATACGGCCACGCCGTTGTGTAGCCCTCATCGGCAGCGTCGCGGAGACAGCCAGCGGCGGCTGCTTCCATGACCCAGCCCCTGGGGTTCAGTGCGTACGGCCCCTCGACTTCGAAGGCCCGACCGGTGATCGCCGTGTCAGAGAGCCGAAAGAGCGGTAGGAGCAGGCGATGCGAGTGGAGCGCCTGCAGGCGGCCCACGCTGAGGCGCTCTTGCCCTCGACGCCTTGCTTCTTTGATGAACTCGTCGGTCCGCATCAGTGCGTCCTGTGTGAACGCCGAGGGAAGCCGAAGCAGCGCGAGACAGCTCCCGTCGGGGGCTGCCGTGGTCGGCGGCGAGATCTGAGGCGGTCCCGGCTCGCAGGTTTCAATCGGCTCTGTCACACCGCGAACCTAGCGACGTTCTTCCGGGATTCTGTAACGCGCGCACATCGGCATGAGCGGATCCTGTATGCAGTCACCAAGGTGCTCGAGGCGGGCTCTCTGCTCTAGAGAGGCGGGTCCTCACCACGAGCGTCAGAACGTAGAGTTCGCGACCGGTCGACAAGCGCGGCTACTCGGGTCGCAGCGTCCGCGCTAGCCTCGTGCTCCCAGACGTGAACTGCCAGCCAGCCGAGATCGGCGAGACGTCGGTCGGTGTCCGCGTCGCGTTCGACGTTGCGCTGGAGCTTGTCCGCCCACCACTCGCTGTTCGCCTTGGGGAGCGTGCCGTGCTCGGGGCATCGGTGCCAGAAGCAGCCGTCGACGAAGACGGCGACCTTCGCGGGACCGAACACGATGTCGGCGCGACGTCGTACGCCGGGGATGACGGCCCGGTCGACCCTGAACCTCAGGCCCATCGCGTGGAGGGTGCGACGCAGAGCCAGCTCGGGCTTGGTGTCGCGCCGGACCTGGCGCTGCAACCGTCGGCGGACGACGGGCGACGAGGGCTCCGGCGTCGGCATCAGATCCGGGCGAAGGTGGTGTCGTACTCGTTGGCCATGCGCACGATCATGCTGTCGTAGTGGAACGGGTCGCCGGGCTGCGGAGCGGGCGGGGCGTCCACGATGGTCACGGGACCGCCGTCGTTGCGCAGGTCGAGCACAGTGACACCCAGGCCGTCGAAGCCGCTCTCCGACGACGAGGAGCGTCGCGGCATCTCCGCCACCTTCTGCAGCACGCGCAGGGTGTCGGCGGGCTGTCGGTGGCGGGTGACCTCTGCGGTCTCGGCTGTGGTCGCGCGGTTGTTGACGACAGGCGAGAGGAACTCCGCAGCTGCGTTGACCTGGATGTAGCCGATGGCGAGGGCCTGGCGCGATGCGCCGTGGACGCACAGGTGGGAGGAGTTGAGCTCGTCGTACAGCCGTGGGAGCGACTTCACGTGCGCGGTCATCGTCGCCTTCGCCTCGAGCGCCACCAGGACCGCACCGACCTCAGCGACGGGGACGTCGGGGAGAGCTTCGAGCAGGTCCGATTCGGCCGGGGTCAGCGGGATCCCGTAACGGGCGGCCAACCCGGCGAAGGTCAGGCCCTTGCTGCTGCCCGGGGTCCCCGGCCTGGCGATGACCAGGTCCAGGTCCTTCTTCCGGCCGGTCGCGAAGTCAGTCATCGTGTGGTTGACGCCGAGGACCACCTTGCCCTGCTCAGCGTGCTGTCGCAGCAACGACGAGGTGGAGATCAGGTCGAGGGCGACACCCCAGCTGCCGACCTTGGAGTGACGGTCGGAGCGGGAGTGGTACTGCCAGCGGTTGCCGTACTTGTCCGCCGGCCCGGGCGCGGCGAGGAAGCGCGCGAGGAGGCGGGGACCGTGCATTCGTCGACCGTAGGGCAAAAGGTCCTCGTTGCGACGAGTAGGGCGTCAGCCGGCCAGCGGTGTCAGCTGCGGACCGGTGAGGTCGCCATGCTCGGCGATGTCGGTCCGGAAGCCGGGGTGGCGACCCAGGTTGCCCTGCTCGAGCCGACGCAGGAAGCCGAGGACACCGCGGTGGCTCAGTGCGGGCGCGCGGTCGGCATCGACGATGTCCAGCAGGTGGCGGTAGTCGCGGTGCACCGGGTACTCCGACATGGGCACCGCCCAGACCTTCCCGTTCTCGCCCCAGGCGGCAGCCGGCCAGGACGCCGGACCGTCCCAGCTCGTGGACGGCATGTCGAAGGAACCAGGCTCGACGAGGCGCGAGGCGACCCAGCCTGCGACGTCGACGGTGACTGCATTGCCGACGAGCTTCCACCTCGGCCCGCGGGAGCGGCCCTCGTCCACGACCGACGTCCAGCCGCGCGGGAAGCCCTGCATGACCTCGGCGTCCTCGACGTGCGGCGTCACGATCTTCCTGCCGGGCTCTGCGTCGGGCACCCACACCGCGGGAGGCGAGGGGATGCCGATCGTGGAGCCGCCCTTCAGCGTGGGCACCGCGTCGCGGGCCCACCCGAGCCCGCCCTTGCCCTCGGTCCAGTAAAAGCCGTAGGCGTCGTCGCGGTAGGCCTCTTCCGGTCGCGGCCCGGCGTCGTCGGCGAAGAGCACCCCGCGAGGATCCTCGGTCCGCGAGGCGACGAGCAGCACTCGACGCCTGCGTTGCGGCACCCCCATCGCACGCGAGTCGACGGTGCGGTAGGCCCAGCGGTAGCCGAGTGCCTCGAGCTCGCCGACGAGGAACCGCATCGCTTGTCCCCGGTCCAGTGCCAGCATGTTCGGGACGTTCTCGATCAGCAGCCACGGCAGCTCCTGGCCACGGCTGTCGGCGAGCCGCAAGGCCTCGAAGACATGCGCGACCAGTCCGGACGCCGATCCCGTGATGCCCGCGGTGCGACCGGCCTGTGACAGGTCGGTGCACGGGAAACCGGCCGCGAGTACGTCGAGACCGCTCGGGAGGTCGTTGAGTTCGCGGACGTCCGGGTGCACCTCGACCCCGGGGAACCGCTCGTGCAGGACTCGGCGGGCGGGCTGCCACCACTCGCACAGCAGCTGCGTCTCGACACCGTCACCGAGCGCCCGATGGAAGCCGAGCTCGATGCCGCCGATCCCAGCGAACAGCCCAGCGATCTTGAGCGGGGCAGACACCGGGCCTCCGGGAGCAGTGACGGACGAGATGAGGGCACGGTAGTCGTCTGCGCCGACGAACTCGAGAACCGTCCACAGCGTGTCCGGTCGTCCACAGCTCCTCGCGAGAGTGCTGCAGCGTGGGCTGCTCGACGGTCGAGTCGGCTCAGGCCAGCTCGCGGGAGTAGTAGTACGACGGCTCGCTCTGGCCGGGCTCGACGCAGCCGTAGCCGTGCCGCTCGTAGAACCGACGCGCGTCGACGTCCTCGCCGTCGACGTTGATCTCGAGCAGCTCCGCTCCGCGCTCGCGCGCCACCTGCTCGGCGTGCGTCAGCAGGCGGGTGCCGAGGCCCTGGCCGCGCCGTCCCGGTGCGACGTAGAGCTCGTCGAGCAGGGCGACGGGTCCGTCGTACCAGACGTTGGGTCGAAGGGTCAGCACGGCGAGGCCGACCGGGGGTAGACCTGTGAGGAGCGCCACCACCTGGCCCTCGGCCAGCTGCTGCGTCACCCGCGGGGCGAGGACGGCGGCGCCCGGGGTGGGGGTGTCGAACTCGGTGTTGAAGGCGTCGAGCAGGTGGGCCACGGCATCGGCGTCGGCGGTCGTCGCGACGCGGGGTGTGGGGTCGTCGGCGTCCTCGCTGGTCACGAGCCAGTGTGCCTCGCGGGGCCGGACCCCGGGCCGAGGCAGGTGTTCTGGTTTTGACATCGGTTTTCATTCTCTCTAACGTGGTGCCATGCGTGTCCCGCTCCTCGTCCTCCCGCTGGTCGCCGCCCTCGCCCTGACCGGGTGCGGGACGGGAGAGGAGGCCTCCTCCTCGGACCGCGTGTCCGTGGCAGCGGGCTTCTACCCTCTGGAGTTCCTGGCGCGCGAGGTCGGCGGTCCCGACGTCGAGGTCAGGGCGCTCGCCAAGCCCGGAGCCGAGCCGCACGACCTCGAGCTGACGCCCGGCCAGGTCGCACAGGTCGCCGACGCCGACCTCGTCGTCTACCTCAAGGGCTTCCAGCCCGCGGTCGACGACGCCGTCGAGCAGCAGGCCGGCGCGGCCTCGCTCGACGTCGCCACGGTGGCCCCGCTCGAGCCCGGCTTCGTCCCGCTCGAGGACGGCGAGCTGCACGAGGACGAGGCCGGGGAGGACCCGCACGTCTGGCTCGACCCCACCCGCGTCGCAGGGCTGGCGGACGCGGTCGCCGAGCGGCTCGCCGAGGCCGATCCCGAGGGCGCGCAGGGCTACCGCGACCGGGCCGCCGGACTGAAGGAACGGCTGCGCGTCCTCGACGAGGAGTTCACCCGCGGGCTCAGCTCCTGCGCAGGAAAGGACCTCGTGACCAGCCACAACGCGTTCGGCTACCTCGCGCGGGCCTACGGCCTGCAGCAGATCGCCATCACCGGTCTCACGCCTGAGGACGAGCCGTCGCCCGCCCGGCTCGCCGAGGTCACCCGGCTGGCCCGCGAGCGCGGCGTGACCACCATCTTCTTCGAGGGGCTCGTCTCGCCGAAGGTGGCGCAGTCGCTCGCCCGCGAGATCGGGGCGCGCGCCGAGGTCCTCGACCCGCTGGAGACCGCGCCGTCCGCCGGTGACTACTTCAGCGGGATGCGCACCAACCTCGCCTCGCTGCGCGCCGCTCTGCGATGCTCGTGACGCGATGACACCGACACCCGCGCCCGTCCTGCAGCTCGAGGATGTGGGTGCGGCGTACGACGGCCGGACCGTCCTCAGCGGCGTCACTCTCAGCGTCGCGGCCGGCGAGCTGCTGGTCCTGCTGGGGGCCAACGGCTCCGGCAAGAGCACCCTCGTGCGCACGGTCCTCGGGCTCACCCCGGTGGCCACCGGCTCCGTCTCGCTGTTCGGCCAGCCGCAGCAGCGCTTCCACGACTGGGCCCGGGTCGGCTACGTCCCGCAGCGGGCCGGCGCG
This sequence comes from Mycobacteriales bacterium, assembly GCA_030697205.1. Taxonomy (NCBI): domain Bacteria; kingdom Bacillati; phylum Actinomycetota; class Actinomycetes; order Mycobacteriales; species Mycobacteriales bacterium. Next base: position 120,914 of record JAUYQP010000041.1, on the reverse strand, counting down.
ACGTCCGGGGTGCCGGCGACGGTGCGCGAGGTCGTGTCCGCGGGCCGGCTGCCCCGGATGCGCCGCTTCGCGCGAAGCGGCGCGGCCGACCGGCGGGCCGTGACGGCCGCCCTCGAGGTGGTGGGCCTCGCCGACCGTGGGAGGGACAGCATCGCGACGCTGTCCGGGGGGCAGCAGCAGCGGGTGCTCATCGCCCGAGCGCTGGCGTGCGAGCCCGAGCTGCTCATCCTCGACGAGCCGACCAGCGGGGTCGACTCCGCCGTGCAGGTGGGCCTCGCCGACACCTTCGGGCGGCTGCTCGCCGACGGGATCGCGATCCTGCTCGTCGCTCACGAGCTCGGCCCGATCGCCCCGCTCACCCAGCGTGCGGTCGTCCTGCGCGACGGGAGGGTCGTGCACGACGGGCCGCCGCCGGAGATGGACCACCTGCACGGCCTCGACCCCGAGCACGCGCACCCGCCGCACGACCCGCACGCCCACCACCACCACTCGATGACGGGGTGGGCGCTGTGAGCCTGCTCGACTACGACTTCATGCAGCGCGCGCTGGTCGCGGCCGCCCTCGTCGGCCTGGCAGCGCCCGCGGTCGGTGTCTTCCTCGTCCAGCGGCGGCTCTCGCTGATGGGTGACGGGCTCGGCCACGTCGCGCTCACCGGCGTCGCGCTGGGCTTCCTGCTCGGCACCGCCCCCGTGCTGACCGCCGTCGTCGTCGCCACGGCGGGCGCGGTCCTCATCGAGCTGATCCGCCAGTACGGCCGCACCAGCGGTGACGTCGCGCTCGCCATGCTCTTCTACGGCGGCATCGCGGGCGGCGTGCTGCTCATCGGGCTGTCCGACTCGGGGACCAACGCCAACCTGCTGTCCTACCTCTTCGGCTCCCTCACGTCGGTCTCGCCGTCCGACCTCGCGCTCATCGCCGGCCTGTCGGTCACCGTGCTGCTCGTCGTGGCCGCGCTCGGCCGCGAGCTGTTCGCGGTGTCCTACGACGAGGAGCACGCGCGGGTCGCGGGCCTGCCCGTCGTGGCGCTCAACCTCTGCATGGCGGTGCTCGCGGCGGTGACGGTGACGGTCGCGATGCGGGTCGTCGGGCTGCTGCTCGTGAGTGCCCTCATGGTCGTCCCGGTCGCGGCCGCGCAGCAGCTGGTCAAGGGCTTCCGCTCGACCGTGCTCCTCGCCCTGCTCATCGGCGTCGCCTCGGCCGTGTCGGGCGTCACGGGGTCGTTCTACGCCGACACCGCCCCGGGCGCGCTCATCGTCGTGGTCGCCCTCGGTGTCTTCGCGCTGGCGAGTGTGGCCGCCGCGCTGCGCAGGCACCGGCCTCGCGGCCCCGTCGAGGAGGTCCCCGCATGAGTCCCCGGTCGGCGCCGGCGGACCCCCGCCTGCGGACGACGCGGCAGCGGACCGCAGTGGGAGAGCTGCTGGCGAGGGTCGACGGCTTCCGCAGCGCCCAGGAGCTGCACGAGCTGCTCCGGGCGCAGGGAGACCCGGTCGGTCTCACCACCGTCTACCGCCACCTGCAGGCGCTGGTGGACGCGGGCGAGGTGGACGTCCTGCACCCCGGACCTGGCGAGGCGGTCTACCGCCGCTGCAGCACCGACGCCCACCACCACCACCTGGTCTGCCGCAGGTGCGGCACCTCCGTCGAGATCGACGGTCCCGAGGTGGAGGCCTGGCTCGCCAAGGTCGTGAAGAAGCACGGCTTCCGCGAGGTCACCCACAGCCTCGAGCTGTACGGCGTCTGCACCTCCTGCGCCTGACGCGCCGCACACGTCACCTGACGGGAGCCTCATGTGCGTGGGAGCGGGCGACGAGAATCGAACTCGCGTGTCTTGCTTGGGAAGCAAGCGCACTACCATTGTGCTACGCCCGCGACGGGTCGCGAAGACCGCGCGCTCTGCACTCTACTAGCCTCCGCCCATGCTGCTCTCCGACCGTGACTTGAAGGCCGCTCTGGCCGCCGGCGACCTCGGGCTGACGCCGTACGACGAGGCGATGGTCCAGCCGAGCAGCATCGACGTACGCCTGGATCGCTACTTCCGGGTGTTCGCCAACCACCGGTACACCCACATCGACCCGGCCATCGCCCAGGACGACCTCACCGAGCTCGTGGAGCCGGACGGCGAGGAGCCGTTCATCCTGCACCCGGGTGAGTTCGTGCTCGGCAGCACGCTCGAGGTCATCAGCCTCAGCGACACACTTGCCAGCCGGCTCGAAGGCAAGAGCAGTCTCGGGCGGCTCGGGCTCGTGACGCACTCGACCGCGGGGTTCATCGACCCGGGCTTCAGCGGTCACGTGACGCTCGAGCTGTCGAACCTCGCCAATCTGCCGATCAAGCTCTACCCCGGTATGAAGATCGGGCAGATCTGCGTCTTCCAGCTGACGTCGCCGTCGGAGCACCCCTACGGGTCGAGCGTCTACGGCTCCCGCTACCAGGACCAGCGGGGCCCGACGCCGTCGCGCTCGCACCTGCGGTTCAACCGCACCCCGACCCAGTAGGCCGTCAGGCGCAGCTCTTCGCGCCCACGACGTACGACGTGTTGGTACTGCCCGAGTCGGAGCCGCCATAGGTGCCGACGCCGCCCCCGCTGGCGTAGGCGGTCGCGCCGGACCAGGCATGACCACGGACGCGGGTCAGCGACCGGCCCAGTCCGCCGTCCGCGCGGAAGGCGTCGACCGGCACCTGCATCCGGATGATGCCGCGCAGGTCGTCGACGGTTCCCGTGACGGTCGTGGCTACTCCTTCCGCTGCCGACGCGGTCGAGTCGTCCTCGCCGCCGGCGACGACGCGGTAGAGGGTGAACAGGTCGCCGCCGGTGCGGGAGCGCTCGGCGAAGGCGATGTAGCGCTCGGTCGCCGTGGAGAATGCCAGCTCCCAGCTGTGATCGAGGGAGTTGGTCCCACCCTCGGGGTTGCGGCCCTTCACCCGGATCACCACGGTCAGTGCCTTGCGGTCGCTGCGCAGGTCGGCCGACAGAAGGTCGACGACGTGGCCGTCCTCGACCGGCTTGGCGGTGTCCCCCGTCCCGAGGAACTCGGCATCACCGGCCGGGTCGACGAGCAGGTTCTTGCAGGCCGGAGCAGCCCCAGCGGACGGGACGGCGATGGCACCGACGAGAGCGACGGCGAGCAGTGCTGTGCGCATGGGGGGCCTCCGGGTGACGTGGTGCCAAGGAGAGCCCGGACAGCGCCCGCGGGTTCGGTCAGACGCGCTGTCGGCTGTCGGCCGGCGTTCGGTAGTCGCGCACCCCGGGAACCAGCAGCGGCAGCAGGGTGCTGATGACGAGCACGGCGATCGCGACCACGAGGACCGGCTCGTCGCCCACCGCGTCTACGACCGGGCCCGTGAGGGCGAGCCCGAGGGGCAGCAGCGCGAGGCTGCACATCCAGTCGAGTGAGATGACGCGCGCGAGCAGCTCGCGCGGCACGTCGACCTGCAGCGCGCTCTCCCAGTAGACGAGGAACGGGCCGAAGCCGAGCCCGGCGACGAACCACAGGACGGCGAGGACGGGGATACTCACGTCGAGCAAAAGGCCCAGGGGCTCGAGCCCGAAGGCCAGCAGCCCGAGGGTCCCGACGAGTCCCGGCTGCCGGGGCCGCCACCGGCCTGCCACCAGCGCGCCGAGCAGTCCGCCGACCGCGCCGACGGCCAGCACGAAGCCGAAGTCGCCGGTGCTTCCCGTGGTCTCTCGCACCACGATCGGCAGCAGCACGGTGCACGGCGCCACGACGAAGAGCAGCTGCACGGTGGCCATGCCGAGGATGGCAGCGATCCAGGGCCTTTGACGTACGGCGGTGATGCCCTCACCCATCTCGCGCAGGACCCGTCGACGTGGGCTCGGCACGTGCTCCGGCTCGCGGACGCGCAGCAGGGTGAGCAGCGAGACGCCAAAAGTCACCGCGTCGACGACGAACAGCACCTCCACGCTCGTGACGGCGACGAGCACTCCGCCAAGCCCGGGACCCAGCACCATCGCCAGGTGGGTGCTCGCCGACGACAGCGCGTTGCCCGGCCCGAGCTGGTCGGCTGGCAGCACGGTGGGCAGCAGCGCGCCGTACGCCGGGCGGAAGAACGCCTCGCCCGCCCCGACGGCAAAGGTGAGCGCGGCGAGCACCGGGACCGGCGGACTGCTGGCGGCGGCCAGCAGCAGGCCGACGACTGCGACCAGCCTGACGGCGTCGGCACCGATGAGGACGCGCACGCGCGGCAGGCGGTCGGCCCAGACCCCACCGAGCAGTGCGAACAGCACCAGCGAGGCGACGCGCGCGGCCAGCACCAGCCCCAGGTCGCCGGCGCTGCCGCCGCCGCCGAGGACGAGGACCGCGACCGCGATGGGAAAGAGCTGGTCGCCGATCGAGCTGATCGCCTGCCCGGAGAACAGCCACCGGAAGTCGCGGGAGGCGCGGAGCGGGTCGGTGATGCGGCTCATTCGACGGACATCCCGAAGATGGCCACCGTGGCGTTGGCCTTGCGGGCGCCCTCGGTGCGCGGCGGCAGAGCCTGGTCGTGCAATAGCTGCAGGGCGTCGCGGACCCGGTCGCGGACCTCGGCGAGGACCTCGTCGGTGACCCACAGCTCGGCGTCGGCGAAGGTCGAGGGGGCTTTCAGGTCGACCATGGCGGCCCTCCGCCGGAGCTCCTCCGACAGCGCAGCCGTCAGCAGCTGGCGGGCCTCGACGGTCTCGCCCTCCGGCCGACGCTGGTCGCTCGTCGGCCGGTAGCGGCGCTCCTTGCCGCCGCGGTTGCTGCGCTCCTCGACGACCTCGACGAGGCCGGCCGCGAGCAGCTGGCGAAGGTGGTAGCTGGCCGCGGCGTGGGCGAGGTCCAGCTCGCGCGCGATTTCGGCAGCGCTCAGGGCCGAGCCGGTGAGCAGGGAAAGAATCCGCAGTCGCAGCGGGTGCGCGAGGGCGCGCAGATACCCCTCCACTCCCCAAGACATGTTGGGGACTATAACGGAGGGTGATGCGATTGCTCCACTCGGTGGCTCGTCCATTCGGCTGAATGGGTGTCGGATACCCGACATTTGTGGACAGATTTGCTTGCACTTTGTGTCACTCGGAGTAGCGTCCGCGCCCTTCGAGGGGGGCCTCTTGGCGCGGAATGACGTGCCTTGTCTCCCCGTATCGACCGGGGGGTCACTGCATGTCCCGCAACCGCCGCTTCTTCCGTCCTGCCAGCCGCTCGCTGTTGGCGAGCGTGGTCGCCGTCGCGACCGGCGTGGCGTACGTCGGGATCTCAGTCCCGATCAGCCCGGCGACGGCAGCCGACAACGACACCGAGAGCCTGATCGCGCTCTGGGATCAGCTCGAGGGCTTCGTCCCGAGCCTCGCAGGCGTCGGCGCCCTCGGCGCCTCGCTGCCGGGTCTTGGCGTTGCGCCGGGCAGCGCGTCCGGCCTCGGGCTCGAGGACGCTCTCGCGGAGGCGCGGACCTCAGTCCTCGGTGAGTTCGCGACCGCAACGACGGTCAACGACCTCATCAGCAGGATCCACAACAAGTCCGGACCGATCGCGGGTGGCCGGCAGATCTCGTTCACCGCGGTGAAGGACGGCAGCCAGCCCAAGATCGACGTCACGGTGAGCATCGACCGGGTCGACGCCCCGGCGTCGCTCGACGTCCTCGGGGACGAGCCCCTCGGCGCCGGCTACCCGCCCTTCAGCCTCACCTCCGACGGCGGCGTCGAGCTCGACCTCGGCCTCGACATGTCCTTCTCGTTGCTCTACACGGCTGGCAGCTCCGCCGCCTCCGCCATCAGCCCCCCGGTGGCGACCGTCTCGCTGGGCGCCGACTTCGGTGATGCCGTCGACGTCCCCGCGGGTGTGGGCATCCTGGGGGTCGTCCTCGGTGACGCCTCGGAATTCGACCTCGACGGCTCGCTGTCCATCGCCTTCGACGACCCGGACAACGACGGACGGTTGGCGTTCGACAACCCGTCGACGGTCACGCCGCTCGACGGTGAGCTGTCAGCGGCGGGGGCAGGGGCGGGCCTCGCGACCGCGTCCATCACGGCCGGGACGGTGACCGGGTCGCTCGACGTAGAAGCAGCTCCGGACTCCGGGCTCGGGTTCTCTCTCCCGGGTGCGACCGGGACTGTGGGGCTCGTTGGCGACCTTCCTGCGGGCACACTCGACGTGACGATCCCAACCGGGTCGTTCGACGCGGTCAAGGCGTTCCTCACCTTGACCACGCGGGACCTCGCGCAGGGCCTCGCCTCCGCGGTGTCGACCGTACTGAGCATGCAGAACGCGACCGACCTCGAGCTGCCGTTCATGCGCGGCGACTACGCCTCGGCGATCGCGGCCGTGAAGGACATCCAGTCCTACCTCGAGGCCAACGTGCCCGAGGCCGAAGCCGGCGAGACGCCCGGCCGCCCGACGTTCAGCTCGCTCCAGGCCCTGCTCAAGGGGCTCGACGACGTCGGCGCGGGCGAGGGACTCGAGATCGGCGGGATCAGCTTCGACTCGACCGCCGGCGCCGAGCGCCTGGCGTTCACGATCACCGCCACCAACGACGGTGCCGAGGTCGACCTCAACCCGATCGAGTCCCCGCTGAGCGGCGACGCGAACTACACCGACACGCAGCTGATCGACTCGGCCGCCGACTTCACCGCCGACCTCATCGGTCGCACCGTCACCGCCGGAGGCGCAAGCGGACTCATCGCGTCGGTCCCGAACGCCACCACGCTGACGCTCAGCGCCACACCCTTCTTCGTGGAGGAGGAGCCCGCGGCCCCCGCGCCGGACGTCCTCTGGAAGGGCGGTCGGCCGGCGGACGGCAGCAGCTACAGCGTCGCTGCTGCGGACCCGAAGGTCGGTGCTGTCGAGTTCGCGGACGAGCTGGGTGACCCGGCCTCGGGCGCGATCACCAACGCCAACGCGATCTCTGCCGTGGCGAAGGTGACGCCGACCTTCGAATTGACCCTCCCGCTCGTCCTGGACCTCAGCCCGCCCAGCACCTCCGACTGCGACCCGAGCACCGGGACCGCCGTCTGCCCCCACAGCTACGTGTCCAATGGCATCACCGAGATCATCAACTCGCTGCCGCGCACGGCCGATCGCTTCCTGCTCGACGTCGACGCCTTCGCGCTGACGGCTGACGCTGACATCGAGACCTCCGTCGACATCGAGGCCAAGGTGGGCTTCCTCGCCGTCAAGATCGACGGTGACCTCAAGACCTGCACGCGCAAGGACACGCCGGAGCCGACCTGCCCCGCCACCCCGACGACCGACAACGACCTGCTCACTGTCGGGATCAAGCCGATCGCTGGCTACGCCGACGGGCTGGTGCCGCTCTCGGTCTTCGTCGAGCGACTGGGTGACGCCATCACGGCCGACGCCGACGGCGAGGACGCAGCCGCGGCCATCCTCGACATCGCGGTCGAGGGGCAGGCCTACGCCGACCTCCAGATCTCCGTGCCCGGCTCCGCGAGCTTCTTCGGCGGCGGGGCCTCTGCCGGCGTCACGATCTCCATGCCCGACATCACCGATCCGCTGGACGTCGACGTGACGCCGACGGGCAGCCTCGGCGACCTGGGCAGCTTCGACCTCGACACGTCGAACCCGCTAGCCCTCTTCGGTGCGGTGCTCGCGGCGCTGCAGGAGGTCTCGTCGAAGGTCTCCAGCTTCGAGGGCGCGGGCGCTCTCGACACCGACCTCCCGCTCCTCGGGCGGTCCTTCAACGACGTCGTCGGCTCGGGGGCGTCCGGCGGCGGTGACGGTGTCGCTTACACCCCTGGAACCGGCGGCACCACCCTCACCGACAGCAGCAAGTCCTTCAACGAGTCCTACGTCGGGCGCACCGTCCTCGTCGGTTCCAAGGAGGCTGTGGTCGTCAGCGTGCCCGGCGGCACCGGCTCCTCGGTGATCATCAGCCCGGCGCTGGCACCGGCACCCGAGGACCTCCCTGCCGACGGAACGCCCTACACGATGAGCTCCGAGCTGCAGGGCCTGATCAACCTGCTCGAGAACACCCCCAGCGACGACCTCCAGTCGCTCCTGGACTTGCTGGCCGACCAGCTCGGTGTCACCCCCGACGGCAACAGCGGCGCCACCTTCAACGTGGTCCCAGGGACCTCCGGCGACCCCGACGCGCTGCGCATCGACCTGTCCTGGTTCCGTGGCTACGAGTCCGAGCTCCCGCTCGACTTCGCCTTCGACCTCGGAGGCAGCCGTTCGCTCGTCGGCGCCCAGGGCAGTGGTCTCCTCGACGTCACCGTGACCGGCGAGGTCAAGCTCGGCCTGCTCATCCCGCTCGACGCGACGACTCTCGCGAACCCGGTCGCAGCGCTGCGCATCGACCCGACCACCTCGAGCGTCAAGGCCGCGATCGACGTCGACGGCGACGGCGCACGGCTGTCTGCCAACCTCGGCCCGTTCCAGATCTCGCTCGGCAACCCGGACGAGAACGCCGAGGCAGGCACCGAGCTGCAGGCCGGGCTGGCTGTCGCCCTCGACAGCGACCAGACCTCGCCGCAGACCATCGGCGACTTCATCACGAACCTCAATGCGCCTGACATCACCACCAGCGGGGCCGACTGCGCCAGCGACGACACCGACGTGCCGCTCGCCTTCTGCGCCGTGCTGCCCACGTACCTCAACGGCCAGCCGGTCACAGCAGACGGGAACGACAACCCGAGCTTCATCGTGCGCCTGCCACTCGGCGCCGACCTGCCCTCGACGTTCTCGCTCAGCGGTGCCCTCTCGGACTCCAAGCCGCGGTTCGAGGCCCCCGACGGTCTCGCTGCGGCGCTGGCTGAGGCGGCGCTGAACCTCTCGGCCTTCGGCGACGGGTTCTTCGGCTACCTCGAGTTCCTCGAGTCCGCCCTCCGCACGGCGAGCTTCGAGGGCAAGCTTCCGCTCATCGGCAAGGACCTCCAGGCTGGCAGCGCCTTCATCGACGACCTGGGCGCGCGCATGCAGACCGCCCTGGGAGGCATCGATCCCACGGCCACGTCCGCGGGACAGCTGCGTGAGTTCCTCAAGACCAAGGTCGAGCCGAACATGCCGCGCTTCGGCGACTTCGACTTCGACGTCGAGTGCGTCGAGGGTGCGTCCCTCGGGGCGATCGGCAAGCCGGACGTGACCCCGACGTCCGACGGGACCGACGACCAGACCTACCGCTACAAGATCGTGGCCTTCGCCGTCACCGACGGCGTGAACGTCGACACGAAGCCGAGCGCCGGGTCCGACCCCGTCCTCAACAAGGCGACGCTCGACGCGACCGACAACAAGAACAAGGTCGAATGGACGAAGGACGACAAGGCCGACGGCTACAAGGTCTACCGGGCGGTCGGCGCGGGAGTCCCCGGTGACTCCGACTACAAGCTGCTCACGACCATCGCCGATGGCACCGTCGAGACCTACACCGACGACGGGACGCACCCGCCGACGGACGACCTCGTCCCGTCGACGACCGAGCCGTGCCCCGACGACACGCCGGCCGACCAGGTCAAGGGCTTCACGCTCGCGATCGACCTCCGTCAGGGCGACGTCCAGCCGGGCGGCGGCTGCGAGGACGGGACGGGAGTGGGTTACCGCGACGAGTCCGACAAGGCCTGCCTCGGGGGCAACGTGCCCTTCGACATCGGCATCCCCGGCCTGGCCCTCCGCTCGACCGAGGACACCGTGACCAGCGGCTTCGGCATCGACGTCGGGTGGGAGCTGCACCTGAAGATCGGCCTCAACCGCGAGGACGGCTTCTTCGTGCAGACGCAGGATCGCGCGGAGCCCGAGTTCCAGCTCGGCGCTGACGTCAGCACCGGTGACCTGCAGGCGCAGATCGCCTTCATCAACATCGACAAGACCGACGGGCCGGCGTCGACCGCCCCCGACGTCGCTGCGCTCTTCGCGATCGACCTCAAGGACGGCGCGGGGGCCGACGACTGCCACGCCCCCAATGCGGACGCGGACACCGACACCCCGGCTGTGGCCTGCGTGGCCAAGCAGGAGCCGCGCCTGACCTTCTCCGACATCCAGGACGCCTCGTCGATCACCGACCTGGTCAAGCCGCTCCTCACCGCCAACGTCGACCTCGACTGGCACCTCGCGGCGCGGCCCGGCACCGGGTCGGCGATGCCCGGCATCCACACGAACTTCCGGCTCCTGTGGGGGTGGACGAGCGACGCACCGACGGACCTCGACGGCCTGTCGATCGCGTTCAACGACGTCTCGATCGATGCTGGCGAGCTGCTCGGCAACGTCATCAAGCCGATCATCCAGCAGGTCGTCGACGTGCTGAAGCCGGTGCAGCCGGTCCTCGACGTCCTCTTCGAGCGGGTGCCCGTCCTGTCCGACCTCGCCGAAGCGGTCGGTGGCGACCCCATCACGATCGCGTCGCTCGCCGAGGCCTTCAACACCCTCGCGGGCGGGCCGGACATCGGGCCGTTCCTCGAGGTCGTCAAGAACATCCGCGACCTCCTCAAGGCCATCGGCGGCGACTGCCCGACCGACGCCCCGTGCATCGACATCGGTGACTTCCAGTTGCTGGCGCCGAAGGCGGTTTCGACGGACGCCAACCCGGCGACCGCCGACTCGCTCATCAACAAGACCGGCGGCGGCTACAACGTCCAGGAAGACCTCGTCGACGACGTCAACGGCACGTCCACGGCGGCGATCGACAACAACAAGGCCGACGACGACCACATGGGCTTCACGTTCCCGTTCCTCGAGAACCCCGAGTCGGTGTTCGGCATCCTCGTGGGTCAGGACGTCGACCTGGTGAAGTTCGACTCCGGAGACCTTTCCATCGGCTTCGACTTCCAGCAGTCGTTCGGCCCGGTCTACGCGCCCCCGCCCGTCAACATCGTGGTCGGCGGTGGCGCGTCGGTGACCCTGCGCATCGTCGCGGGCTTCGACACCTACGGCATCCGCAAGGCGATCGAGATCGGCAAGCCGACCGTCGGGATTCTCGACAGCCTGTTCTTCTACACGACCGACGACGCCGGCACCCCGCTGCCGGTCGTGCAGTTCGAGGGCTATCTGCAGGCCGGCGCGTCGCTGAACCTCGTGATCATCGAGGTCGGAGTCGTCGGCGGCGTCAAGCTCACGATCAACTTCTACTGGAACGACCCCACCAACGACGGCAAGTTCAGGTTCCTCGAGTTCCTGGCGACAGCTCTCAGGAACCCGATCTGCCTGTTCAACGTCGGTGGTGAGCTCTCGTTGTTCATCAAGGTGTTCATCACCCTGGGGATCAGTCCATTCAGCACGACCTTCGACTTCACCCTGGTCGAGGTCACGCTGCTCGAGTTCAATCTGAAGCCGAACTGCACACCACCACCACCCAAGCTCGGCGGCGTCTCAGGCGACACGCTCTACCTGTTCGCCGGCAAGTGGGGCGGGCACGAGCAGCGCGCCCCGGGATACGGCGCGGACTACCCGTTCGCCGCCAACGGCGCGGACGAGAAGTGGGTCGTCCGGCAGTACAAGGCGAAGCTCGCCTTCGACCCCGACGACGACGGTCCCAAGCCTGAGCAGTCGGCTGAGGATGCGAAGATCACCGTGACCGCGCTGGGCATCACGGAAGAGTTCCCCGACACCGGTATCAACAACGTCGTCCTAGACGGCGAGGGCTACGCCGGTGCGCTGCAGGTGACCTTCAACGGGGGCAACGCCGCGTCACCGTTCGACAAGTCGGTCGTCGTCGCCACGGGTGACGGCAAGGACGTCGTGCGCACGGGCATCGGCAACGCCGTCATCGACACCGGCGGTGAGATGGACCAGGTCACGACCCTGGAGCGCACCGACCTCACGACGGCCGTCGATACCAAGACGGCGCTCGTCTCCGGTGGTCTCGGGCCGGACGTCATTACCGTGGGCAACGGCAAGAACACCGTCCTCGGCGACAAGGGCCTCGCCCTCAAGCGAGCCGAGGGCACGGTCGACGTCACGACCGCTGAGCCCGGCCCGGTGTCCGTGCCGCTGACCAAGCCGCTCCTCGGGACCACGCACACCGCACCGGACGAGCCCGGCGCGGACGTCTCCGGTGGCGCGGCAGACCAGATCTCCGCCGGCCTCGGTGGCTCGAAGATCTACGGCAACGACGGTGACGACCGGATCGGCACGGCCAACGACAGTCCGCAGGCAGCTCTGGCCGAGAACGCCGACGACCCGACGCCGTTCCTCGCCAAGACCAACCGGATCGTCGGTGGCGCCGGCAGCGACAAGATCAAGAGCGGTAGCGCCAGCGACACGATCTTCACCGGGCTCGAGGTCGAGATCGGTGAGGACGACTTCGGCGACGGTGACACCGGTGGTGACACGAGCAGTCACGAGAACTCGGTCGACACCGGTGCCGGCTCCGACACGGTCTACGGCAGCGAGGCAAAGGACTTCGTCACGACGCACTCGCTCGTCGTCGACGGTGAGCCGCAGACGGCAACCGTCTTCGGCGGTGACAACGACGACGTCATCATCGGCGGCCTCGGCACCGACGAGATCTTCGGCGGACCCGGCAACGACTACCTCGTGGCTGGCCCGGCGACCGTGTCGAGCGACACCCCCGTCGCCGACCAGCTCGGCAACGCGCGACGCGTCGAGCAGCAGCCAATAGTGGGTGTTGCGAGCCAGAAGCTCCTCGTCGGCGGAGGCGGCGACGACCGCATCTACGGCGTCGATGGCCCGGCCGAGATCCACGGCGATCACAGCGACATCGCCTGCCCCGTACCTGCGGAAGACCGCGACTACGTGTCACAGGCCCCGGAGGAGAACCCCGTCACCGGGGACACCCCCCTGCCCGCAGGGCTCGAGAGCAACTGGGACGGGACCGACCTCGTCCTCGGCGGCGAGGGCGTCGACCTGGTCAACGCCGGCGGCGAGAACGACTTCGTCTACGGCTACGGCGCCGACGACCAACTGTGCGGCAGTGGCGGTGACGACACGATCTTCGCCGGGAACGACGAGGACTCGATCTTCGCTGGCAGCGGCGACGACAAGGCCTACGGCGAGAACGACACCGACGAGGTCTTCGGCAACGACGGCGCCGACTCGCTGTTCGGGCAGCTCGGCACCGACCGCATCGAGGGCGGCGCCGGCTCCGACTTCGCGTCCGGTGGCGACGCCAGCGACCTCGTGATCGGTGGCTCCTCGAAGACCGGCCTGGCCGACGCCGGTGACCAGCTCTACGGTGACGAGGGAGAGGACGTACTGATCGGGGACAACGCCGACAGTCCGAGCATCTCGTCGTACCCGGAGGACCTGGAGACGGCGGATGGCCTCGTGGCCTTCGCCGGGACCGACTACGTCTACGGCGGCAACGGCAACGACCTCGCCTACGGCGGTCTCGAGGGCGACTTCGTCTACGGCGGCAACGGAGACGACGATCTCGAGGGCAACGGCGGCTCGGACGACGTGTTCGGCGAGCTCGGCGCAGACAACATCATCGGCGGGTCGAGCCAGATCCCGCTGGATGTCGGCCAGAACTCCATCGGGCAGCCGGACGTCGGCGATGACCTGTTCGGTGGCACGTCCGAGGACGTGATCGCCGGTGACAACGCGGTCCTTCTCAGGACCGGGACGTTCACCGACATCACGCTCGGCAGGCCCGCTGCGGCGGCCCGCAACATCCGGCTCCTCGACCTCGGCTACAGCCCTGATCTGGACAACTCGGGAGGGGACACCATCAGCGGTGGACCCGACCCGGACGTGATCCTCGGGCAGGACGACGAGGACCTGATCCACGGTGACGACGGCGACGACTACGCCGAGGGCGGTCAGGACAACGACACCGTCTATGGCGACGGCGGCGAGGACGACCTCGTCGGCGGTGGCCACGTCGTCCACAACGGGTCGGGTCAGGAGCGGGACGGCCAGCTCGACGCCGGCGACACGATCTACGGCGGCGACGCCGGCGACGTCGTCCTCGGTGACAACGGTCAGGTGCTCCGCAACCAGGCGGACAAGAGCGACATCACCGAGAACCGCGGCATCACAGCGCGCACCATCGAGATCTACGACCTCGTAAGCGCTGGGCCCGAGGCCAACACGTCGGGCGCAGACTGGCTGCTCGGCCAGGACGAGGCCGATGTGCTCCTCGGTCAGAGCGGTACCGACCGGATCACCGGCGGTGCGGCTCAGGACTACGCCGAAGGTGGCCCCGACGCCGACTGGGTCGAGGGCAACACCGGCCGTGACGACCTGCTTGGTGGCTCGTCGACCACGGTGGGCGACAACACCGGGCGCGACGCGATCGGTCAGCCGGACACCTTCGACGTGGTCTGGGGCCAGGAGGGTGACGACCTCGTCATCGGCGACAACGCCGTCGTGAGCAGGGTCGGCGATCCTCATGAGCTCACGGTGCGGATCGGGACCGATGACCTCACTGGTGCCCTCACCGGCAGCCTCACCGACGGGCGGGCGATCCAGCTGCTCGACCTCGGTGGCGAGATCGACTCGGCAGGCACGCTCGTCACGCCCGCCGGTCAGTACGGCGACGACTGGCTCTCCGGCCAGAACGGCGTCGATGTGGTCCTCGGCCAGGACGGCGCGGACAAGATCTCTGGCGGCAGCGCCGACGACTACGCAGAGGGTCAAGGTGCCGGCGACTCGATGCTCGGCGACGACGACCTCGTCGGGGTGCCGGTGGACCCGGTACCGGCCACTGTGGCGAACGAGTGGCCTGGCCTCGCCACGGCCGATTACGACGCCGACGGCGGAGTCGACGGTCAGGACGAGCTGATCGGCGGCAAGTCCGAGGTCGGGTTCCGTGATGGTGACGACGTCATCAAGGGCAACGGCGAGAGCGACTTCGTCCTCGGCGACAACGGCACTGCGGTGCGCGACACCGAGGGACTGCCGACTGCTCTTGTCGACCGCCCCTACGCGCTGCGCTACGCGTCACCGACGCCGGCCAACGCTGCCAAGATCCGGGAGGCGGACAGCAACTTCCCGTCCACCCGGTTCTGCAACGCGGCTCTGGCGCTCTGCGAGCGGGGCGGTGCCTCCGGTGCCGACCAGCTGTTCGGCAACGCAGGCGACGACTTCCTGTACGGCCAGGACGGCGCGGACGTCATCTGGGGTGGTAGCGAGGACGACGACATCTACGGCGAGCTGGGCGATGACCGGCTCTTCGGCGAGGCGGGCGACGACGCCATCCTCGGCGACCGTGGTGGCGTCAGAGACCGCTTCGAGACCGGCGGCGAGGCGTTCAACCTGTCGGTCACGCAGGTGCCGAAGGTGTCGTACGAGGGCTTCTCGGCCGGCTCCGTGACCCGCATCACCGATCTGCTCCACGACGTCAACGGCGACGTGTTCGTGGGGGCGGGAGCGGGCGACAAGATGCCGCACAACGGTCTGGAGGAAGGTGGCGTCGACCGGATCCGTGGTGGGCTCGACGACGACTCGATCCACGCCGGGTTCGGGGACGACCTCGCCAACGGTGACAGCGGCGGCGACGCGGTCTTCGGAGACGACGGCGCCGACCTGCTGTGGGGTGGCAAGGGCTGTGACGACTCCGCGCCCAACGAGGCCACGAACCGGCCGTACTGCTACCCCAGTGGCGTCTTCGACCCGGCGCCGCACCTGGCGGGCGGGGAGACCAACCCGGCGGTCACCGACTACGTCGTCGGTGGCAAGGGCGGCACCTCGCCCGAGTCGCTCGCCGGCTCGTCTGGCTCGGACATCCTCGACTGGCGACCGCGTGGCACCTACGAACCAGGGACCGGGTGCACCGATAACGCCTGGCCAGTGGACCTGGCCCCGGTCGGCAAGAAGGGCACCTCGACCACCATCGATCCGTGCTCGTGGTTCGAGATGACCGACATCCACGACGCCATCACCACGAACAACCAGCACCACCAGGGCGTCGACTGGCAGTACGGCGGCTGGGACCGCGACGTCATGCAGGCCGACGTGGCGGACAACGGCCCCAATGAGGGTGACCGGCTGCTGGACTGGGACGGTGCGTACAACCTCTACACGCACTGCAATGCGGCGTACGGCGGCTTCAACGACGTCCGCCAGCACAGCCCGACGTGGCAGGACTTCCTGCAGCGCTGGGTGGTGGGGCTGGGCGCTGGGCAGGCCGCAAGCGACGCCACGACGAACGGGACCTCTGCCTTCGTCGAGCTCGCGCTGGTCTACTCCGGGGTCGACAAGGACCACGGGTCTGGGAAGGCGTATCCGGCGACACCGGGGCACTTCGACAACCCGAACGCCTGCGCGGAGTAGCACCAGCTCGTAGGTGACGAGGCCCGGAGCCGCGAGGTTCCGGGCCTCGTGCCGTCAGCGGACGGTGAGGGTGGTGCTGGCGAAGCTCGTCCACGTCCCGTTGACCAGCCGGAAGGCCGTCACGGTGTGCCGACCCACCGGCACCTGCGCGGGGAAGTCGTCCTGGCTGCGGCAGCCCAGCATCGGCTGCTCGGGGAACACCTGCGTCACGGCGCCGGGCGCGCTGGGCGTAGCCACCCCGGTGGCGCTCACCCCCGTCGTGTTGAGGGCGAGCAGCACGTCGCCGTCGGGGCCGACGAGGGTGTAGCGCACCTCGTCGCGCTGGCCCACGGTCGTCGGCGCGATCGCCAGCGCCCCCGTCGTGCACGACGTCTCCAGCGGAGGGAACGGCGGCTTGCCCTGATCGGCGTAGACGGCCGCGATCACCACGGCAGCGAAGGCGCCGAGCAGCCAGAGCCCACCGGCCTTGAACCGCTCCGACGGGGGGCGTACGACGCGCTCGCCCGGATGCGGCGGCGGGCTGTCGGAGTGCAGCTGCTCGAGCAGGTCGGGCTGCGCCTGCCGCCGACCGAACGGCGAGCGGGCCACGCGCTAGTCGGTCTTCGGCGGCTGCGGGTCCGAGGACTGGCCCTCGGTCGGTGCTTCCGGCCCGACGTCAAGAGCGGTCTCGGCCGGTGCTTCGGCAGGTGAGTCGACCTTCGGCGCGTCGGACAGCTGCGGGTAGTCGGCGGTGGCCGTCGCCGCGGGCGTGGCCTCGACGGGCTTGGCTGCCTCGGCCGTGACGTCGGCGGCGCCGGCCATCGCTGGGACCTTCGCGGGCGCGACCGCGCGGGCCAGGATCTGCGAGACGTCGAGCACCTGCAGGCCCTCCTTGGCCGAGCCCTCCTGCTGGCGGGCGGTGACCGCGTCGGACAGCATGACGATGCAGAACGGGCAGGCGGTGGAGATGACGTCGGGGTTCAGCGCGAGCGCCTCGTCGGTGCGCTCGACGTTGACCCGCTTGCCGATCTTCTCCTCCATCCACATGCGAGCACCGCCGGCGCCGCAGCAGAAGCCGCGCTCCTTGCAACGCGGCATCTCCGTGGTCATCAGGCCCTGGATCGCGCCGAGGATCTCGCGCGGGGGCGTGTAGACCTTGTTGTGCCGGCCGAGGTAGCAGGGGTCGTGGTAGGTGATCGACTGGTCGACCGGCGTGATCGGGACCAGGTGGCCCTCCTCGACGAGGCGGCCGAGCAGCTGGGTGTGGTGGACGACGTCGAAGTCGCCGCCGACCTGGGGGTACTCGTTGGCGAGAGTGTTGAAGCAGTGCGGGCAGGTCGCCACGATCTTCACGCCGGTCGAGCGCGCCGCGCCCACGCCGTTGAGGACCTCGACGTTCTGCTGCGCGAGCATCTGGAAGACGAACTCGTTGCCGAGGCGGCGGGCCGGGTCACCGGTGCAGGCCTCCATGCCGCCGAGGACGGCGAACTCGACCCCCGCGGTGTGGAGCAGCTCGGCGAACGCGCGCGTGACCTTCTTCGCGCGGTCCTCGAGGGCGCCGGCGCAGCCGACCCAGAAGAGGTACTCGACCTCGTCGGGGATCGAGTCGGTGACGACCTTGACCTCGAAGGGCAGGCCGTCCATCCACTCGGTGCGCGCGGAGTTGTTGAGGCCCCACGGGTTGCCCTTGTTCTCGAGGTTGCGCAGCATCACGCCGGCCTCGCTCGGGAACGCGCTCTCGATGAGGACCTGGTAGCGGCGCATGTCGAGGATGTGGTCGACGTGCTCGATGTCGACGGGGCACTGCTCGACGCAGGCGCCGCAGGTGGTGCAGGACCACAGGACGTCGGGGTCGATGACCCCGCCCTCCTCGGCGGTGCCGACGAGCGGGCGGACGGCCTGCTCGTGGCTGGTGCCGTGGACCCGCTCGTAGCCGGACTCCGGGACGCCGTGGTGGCCGTCGTCGTCGCCGTGGCTGAAGTCCGGGACGTGGCCCTCGGGCACGGTGCGCGAGCCGAGCAGGTAGGGCGCCTTCGCGAACAGGTGGTCGCGCAGGTCCATGATCAGGATCTTCGGGCTGAGCGGCTTGCCGGTGTTCCAGGCCGGGCACTGCGACTGGCAGCGGCCGCACTCGGTGCAGGTCGCCATGTCGAGCATCGCGGTCCAGGTGAAGTCCTCGACCTTGCCGACGCCGAAGGTGTCGACCTCGGGGTCGGCCTGCTCGAAGTCGAGGACCTTGCCCTGGCTCATCATCGGCAGCGCGCCGCCGAGCGCCGCGCCCTCGGGGTTGCGCTTGGTGAGGACGTTGAGGGGCGCGAGGAAGATGTGCAGGTGCTTGGAGTAGGTCACCAGCACCAGGAAGCCGAAGACGACGCCGATCTGGCCGAGGACCATGACGTCCTCGAGGCGCTCGTTGAAGGTGTGGCCCAGCGGCTCGATGGCCTCGGCGATCAGCTTGGAGAAGAACGGCGCCCACGGGTGGTCCTGCCAGGGCGAGACGCCGGTGTTGAGCTGCGCCGCGCGGATCCCGAACATCGTGAGGATGACCAGGCTGATCATCCCGAGGATGACCCAGGCCGGGCCGGTGTGGCTGCCGTAGAAGCGGCTCGCGCGGCTCTGCTTCGCCGGCGCGTTGCGGTAGCGGATGATCGCGAAGGTGATCAGCCCGGCCAGCACGGCGACGCCGAAGAAGTCCTCGGCGAAGCCGACGACCCGCCACTTGCCGATGATCGGGATGTGGAAGTCCACGTCGAACATCGCGCCGACGGCCTCGACGATCGTGAGCCCGAGGATGACGAAGCCCCAGAACACGAAGAAGTGCGCGAGGCCGGGGACGGACCACTTCAGCAGCTTGCGCTGGCCGAAGACCTCGACGACCTGCGCGAGCGCGCGCTGCGGGGCGCGGTCGAGGCGCCCCGGACTCGGCTGACCGCTCGCGATCATGCGGAACAGGAAGGCGACGCGCTGCAGCGCCAGGGCGGCGCAGACGGCGATGATCAGCGATCCGCCGACGGCGCGGACCAGCATGTGGGTCTCCACGAGACTCCCTCTGCTCTCAGGCGACCGGGGCGCAGTCGCTGACCGAGCCTAGCCCGCGGTTACCGAGCGGTAACAACGCGGGTGGCTGCGTCGAGTGTGCCCCGCTCCCGGGCTCGCTGCACGCCGGGGTCACGCGTGTCGGGACCCGGGTCGGATTGCGGGTCAGAGGGTGGGTCAGAGCGCGGCGTCGACGAGGCGCTGCAGGCCGCGCGCGAGCACGACGGTGAGCGGCCCGGCGAGCAGCAGTACGAGCAGGATCCCGAGCGCGCGCATCGCGGTGTTGGGACCGCCGTCCTTGCCCCGCATCGACCCCAGCACCGGCCCATCCTCACACGTCGCCGGTCCTCACGAGCAGGACCGGGCGCAGAGCCGGGCGTACGCCGACAACGCCTCCAGGAGCGGGCGGGTCCGTCGTACCCCTGGGTCCTGGCCTTGAGCGGGGAACACTCAACTCCGACTGGTGGTTGTGAAGAGCGTCCGCTAACCTGAGCGGCACGCGCTCAACTGCGATCCGGCACCGAAGAAGGAGCACTTCCATGGCACGAGCGGTCGGCATCGACCTCGGCACCACCAACTCCTGCGTGAGCGTCCTCGAGGGCGGCGAGCCCACCGTCATCGCCAACGCCGAGGGCGCCCGCACCACCCCGTCGATCGTCGCCTTCGCCAAGAACGGCGAGGTGCTCGTCGGCGAGGTCGCCAAGCGGCAGGCCGTCACCAACGTCGAGCGGACCATCCGCTCCGTGAAGCGCCACATGGGCACCGACTGGAAGCAGTCCATCGACGGCAAGGACTTCACGCCGCAGCAGATCAGCGCGTTCGTCCTGCAGAAGCTCAAGCGCGACGCGGAGTCCTACCTCGGCGAGCCGGTGACCGACGCGGTCATCACGGTCCCGGCGTACTTCTCCGATGCCGAGCGCCAGGCCACCAAGGAGGCCGGCGAGGTCGCCGGGCTCAACGTCCTGCGGATCGTCAACGAGCCGACCGCTGCGGCGCTGGCCTACGGCCTCGACAAGGGCGACAAGGAGCAGACCATCCTCGTCTTCGACCTCGGCGGTGGCACCTTCGACGTGTCGTTGCTCGAGATCGGCGACGGCGTCATCGAGGTCAAGGCGACCTCCGGCGACAACAAGCTCGGCGGTGACGACTGGGACGAGCGCGTGGTCCAGCACCTCGTGAAGCAGTTCGAGCTGAGCAACGGCGGCATCGACCTGTCCAAGGACAAGATGGCGATGCAGCGACTGCGCGAGGCGGCCGAGAAGGCCAAGATCGAGCTGTCGGCGTCGCAGTCGACCGCGGTCAACCTGCCCTACATCACCGCGAGCGCCGACGGCCCGCTGCACCTCGACGTGACGATCACGCGCGCGGAGTTCCAGCGGCTGACCCAGGACCTGCTCGACCGGACGAAGGGCCCGTTCCAGCAGGCGGTCAAGGACGCCGGCATCGCGGTCAGCGCGATCGACCACGTCGTGCTCGTCGGCGGCTCGACCCGGATGCCCGCCGTCTCCGAGCTCGTCAAGGAGCTCACCGGCGGCCAGGAGCCCAACAAGGGCGTCAACCCCGACGAGGTCGTCGCCATCGGTGCGGCCCTGCAGGCCGGTGTCCTCAAGGGCGAGGTCAAGGACGTCCTGCTGCTCGACGTCACCCCGCTGTCCCTCGGCATCGAGACCAAGGGCGGCATCATGACCAAGCTCATCGAGCGCAACACGACCATCCCGACCAAGCGGTCGGAGGTCTTCACGACGGCGGACGACAACCAGCCGTCGGTGCAGATCCAGGTCTACCAGGGTGAGCGTGAGATGGCCGCCTACAACAAGAAGCTCGGGATGTTCGAGCTGACCGGCCTCCCGCCGGCGCCGCGTGGCGTGCCGCAGATCGAGGTGTCGTTCGACATCGACGCCAACGGCATCGTCAACGTCCACGCCAAGGACCTCGGCACCGGCAAGGAGCAGCGCATGACCATCTCCGGCGGCAGCGCGCTGCCCAAGGACGAGGTCGAGCGGATGATGCGCGAGGCCGAGGAGTACGCCGAGGAGGACAAGAAGCGGCGCGACGAGGCCGAGACGCGCAACTCCGCCGAGGCGCTGGTCTTCCAGACCGAGAAGTTCCTCGGGGAGAACGGCGACAAGCTCCCGGCCGAGGGCAAGGCCGACGCCGAGGCGGCGCTGACCGACCTGCGCTCGGCGCTGGGCGGCTCCGACACCGCGGCCATCAAGACGGCGGCGGAGACCCTCGCGCAGAAGTCGCAGGAGCTCGGTGGGGCGCTCTACGCGCAGCAGTCCGCCGAGGGTGACGGGCCCGAGTCTGCTCCCGAGGACGAGGGCATCGTCGACGCCGACATCGTCGACGGGACTGTCGACGGGTCCGTCGAGGACGAGGGCAAGTAGTGGACGGCCCCACCCCCGTTCCCGACACCGAGTTCGACCCGGAACGGGTCGTGGTGCGCGACAAGCGCCGCCTCGACCCGGACTCCGGGGAGCTGCGCGAGCCGGCTCCGGCCACCGCCCCCGAGGCGACGGTCGAGGAGCAGGTCGAGGAGTCGACCGACGTCCTCGCGGCGGAGCTGACGGCTGACCTGCAGCGGGTGACGGCGGAGTACGCCAACTACCGCAAGCGGGTCGACCGCGACCGGCTCGCCGTCGTCGAGACCGCGGTCGGCACGCTGCTCTCGGAGCTGCTGCCGCTGCTCGACGACGTCGACCGGGCGCGTCAGCACGACGACCTCACCGGCGCCTTCAAGGGCGTCGGCGAGGCCCTCGAGGCGGTCACGGCCAAGCTCGGTCTGGAGCGCTTCGGCGCCCCGGGCGAGCCCTTCGACCCGGCGGTCCACGAGGCGCTCATGCAGGCCGAGCCGGACCCGACGTCGACGGTCGCGACCTGCGCCGCAGTCCTGCAGCCCGGCTACCGCGTCGGGGGCAGGGTCCTGCGCCCGGCGCGCGTCTCGGTCGCGGAACCGGGTGCCGCAGACCTGTCCGACCCGTCCGACCAGCAGTAGGGAGGTGACGCCGTGAGCGCGCGCGACTTCGTCGAGAAGGACTACTACGCCGCTCTCGGCGTCGCCAAGGACGCCAAGCCCGCCGACATCAAGAAGGCCTACCGGGCGCTGGCCCGCGACCTGCACCCGGACAAGAACCCGGGCGGCGAGGCGCGGTTCAAGGAGGTCTCCGAGGCCTACGACGTGCTCTCCGACGCGACCAAGCGCAAGGAGTACGACGAGGCCAGGTCGCTGTTCGGCGCGGGCGGCTCCCGCGGTCGCGGCGCCCCTGGCGGCTTCGACGTGGGCGACCTCTTCGGCGGTGCGGGCGGCGGTCTCGGTGACGTCTTCGGCGGGCTGTTCGGAGGCGGCGGGGGTCAGCGCCGCCGGCCGGCCGGCCCTCGTCGCGGTGCCGATGCCGAGACGTCGGTGACCCTCGGCTTCAGCGACGCGGTCCGGGGTGCCGTCGTACCCCTGCGGCTGTCCACCACCGGCGCGTGCCCCACCTGCCGCGGCTCGGGTGCGGCCCCCGGCACGTCGCCGACGGCATGCGGGGTCTGCGGGGGGCAGGGGGTGCGGAACAGCAACCAGGGCGCCTTCGCCTTCGCCGAGCCGTGCTCGGCCTGCCGCGGCAGCGGGCGGGTCGTCGAGTCGCCGTGCGCGTCGTGCCGCGGCGCCGGGCAGACCACGACCGAGAAGACGCTGTCCGTGCGGGTCCCCGCCGGGGTCGATGAGGGCTCGACGGTGCGGCTCGCAGGTTGGGGCTCGCCGGGCGAGCGCGGTGGCCCGGCCGGTGACCTGCTGGTGCGGGTCCGCGTCACGGCGCACCCCGTCTTCGGCCGTCGCGGCGACCACCTCACCATCACCGTGCCGATCACCTACCCGGAGGCGGTGCTCGGCGCGCAGGTGACCGTGCCGACGCTCGACGGGCCGGTGACGCTGCGGGTGCCGGCCGGCACGACCACCGGCCGGACCTTCCGGGTCAAGGGGCGCGGCGTCCCGAAGAAGGCGCCCGGCGACCTGCTCGTCACCGTCGAGGTCGCGGTCCCGCAGAACCTCAACGCCGAGGCCCGCGCGCACCTCGAGGCCTACGCCGCAGCGGCTCCCGACGACGCGCGCGCCCACCTGAAGGCGGTCATCCTGTGATGGACGACGACAGCCCGGTCTTCGTCATCTCGGTCGCCGCCGAGCTGTCGGGCATGCACCCGCAGACGCTGCGGCAGTACGACCGGCTCGGCCTGGTCACCCCCGGGCGGGCCGGAGGAGGTGGGCGGCGCTACTCCGCGCGCGACGTCGCACTGCTGCGCGAGGTGCAGCGGCTGTCGCAGGAGGAGGGCGTCAACCTCGCCGGCATCAAGCGCATCATCGACCTCGAGCACCACGTCGACGCCCTGCAGGCGCGGGTGACCGAGCTGGCGGCCGAGCTGGCTGCGGCGCAGCGCGCGGTCGCCGACGCCCAGCAGACCGTCGTCGCGTCGATGCGCCGCGACCTCGTGCCTGTCCGCGACACCGCCCTGGTGGTCTGGAAGCCGGCGCCCCGGCGGCGCTGACGGACCGGGCCGAACCCTGCGGGGTCGTGCGGGCTCTCCGGAGAAACGGCATGATCTGTCCCTTCCGCTCCGAATCGTCCCAGGGAGTCCCGTGCGCCCCGTGTCCGTGAGGTCCCTCGCCGCGCTCGCCGCGGTGACCGCGGCCGCGCTGCTCTCGCCCGGCGCGCTCGCCGCGCCCCCGCTCGTCGACCCGCGGGTCGTCGTCGGCGCTGCGGCGCAGCACGACACGAGCGCGCCGATGCGCGACCTCGTCGAGCCCTGGCGGCAGGGGCCGGGGGTCATCATCAGCGACGCCGGCCGCCAGCCGATGGCCAGCACCCCGGGGCTCGTCGACCCGGTGCAGCAGACCGCCGCCTCGATCCCACCGCGGGCCAGGATCGTCGCCAACTACGCCGGTCTGGGTCACGGCTTCGACGACACCTACGTCCCCGAGGCGATCCCGCCCGACACGGTCGGCGGGGTCGGGCGCACGCAGTACGTCCAGTGGGTCAACAGCTCCTTCGCGATCCTCGACAAGCGCACCGGCCAGCACCTGCTCGGGCCCGCTCCCGGCAACACGTTCTTCAAGGGCTTCGGGGGCCGGTGCGAGTCGACCAACGACGGCGACCCGGTCATCAACTACGACCGCGCCGCCGACCGCTGGGTCGTGCAGCAGTTCGTCTCGACCGCCCCGCACTTCGAGTGCGTCGCGGTGTCGAAGACCAACGACGCGACCGGTGCCTACCACCGCTACGCGTTCCCCTACGAGGGGTTCCCGGACTACCCGAAGGCCGGCGTCTGGTCGCATTCCTACGTCCAGACCTACAACATGTTCGACGCCGAGCAGGGCACCAAGGTCTGCGCGCTGGAGCGGCTGAGGATGCTCGCCGGCAAGTCGGCCCGTCAGCAGTGCGTACAGCTCGAGCCCGAGGACCCGCTGCTGCTGCCGGCCGACGTCGACGGGACCCGCTTCCCGGCGATGCGCGCGCCCGCCCCGCTGCTCGGGCTCGGCACCAACAGCGTGCAGATGTACGCCTTCGCCGTCGACTGGGCCGACACCCGCAAGACGCGCCTCGACGGACCGACCGCCCTGCCCGTCGCGGAGTTCAACCCCGCGTGCGGCCTGCTCTACACCTTCGCGTCGCGGACCGCGGCGCCGTGCGCGCCGCAGCCGGTGACCGGCCTCGTCGGACAGGCCGCGCTGATCGGGCTCGACGTGCTGTCCGACCGGCCGATGTTCCGACTCGCCTGGCGACGCTTCGCCGACCGGCACGAGGCGATGGTCGTGACGCACGCCGTCGACGCGCAGCCGCGGGCCGCGGTCGCGCTGCGCTGGTACGAGCTGCGACGGACCGGCAGCGCGCCGTGGGGCGTGCACCAGCAGGGCAGCTACACCCCCGACGGCGACAGCCGCTGGATGTCGTCGGCGGCGATGGACAAGTTCGGCGGCATCGCCGTCGGCTACAGCGTGTCCGGCCCGACGCTGACCTTCCCCTCGATCCGCGTCGCCGGGCGCAAAGCCGGGGACCCGCTGGGCCAGCTGTCGCAGGAGACCGAGGTCGTCGACGGCTTCGGCGAGCAGACGACCGCGTCGCTCGTGGCCCGCTGGGGCGACTACAGCTCGATGGCCGTCGACCCGGTCGACGACTGCACGCTCTGGTACACGACGCAGTACATGGCAACGGTCGGGGTCTTCGACTGGAGCACCCGGATCGCCGCGGTGCGGCTGCCCGGCTGCTGATGCACGGCTGCTGATCAAGGTTGAGCGGAACACGCTCAACCTTGGGTGCGTTGCACCTGGTGACCGCATCCCGTCACCGATGCCCCTCACCGTGGAGGACGCTGCACCCATGGACGCCGACCGCCTCACCACCACGTCGCAGGAGGCCCTGTCCGCCGCTGTGCGCACGGCGGCCGCCGAGGGTCACCCCGAGGTGGCGCCGGTGCACCTGCTGCTCGCGCTGCTCGACCAGTCGCAGGGCATCGCGACCAGCCTGCTCGGGGCGGTGGGCGCCGACCCGGGAGCGGTGCGGGACCGCGCCGAGCAGCTGCTGCGCGGCCTGCCCGCAGCAACCGGCTCGACGGTCGCCACCCCGGGGCTGTCCCGTCAGCTAATGGCGGTGATGTCCGCGGCCCAGGCCTCGGCCTCGCGGGTGCAGGACGACTACGTCTCCGCCGAGCACCTGCTGGTCGGCCTCGCCGAGCAGGGGGGCGAGGTCGCGACCCTGCTGCAGCAGCAGGGCGGGCTGCCGCAGAAGCTCGCCGAGGCCTTCTCGGTCGTGCGCGGTGCGGCGCGCCGGATCACGACGCGCGACCCGGAGTCGACGTACCAGGCCCTGGAGAAGTTCGGGACCGACCTCACCCAGGTCGCGCGCGAGGGGCGGCTGGACCCCGTCATCGGACGCGACAACGAGATCCGCCGGGTCGTGCAGGTGCTGTCCCGGCGGACCAAGAACAACCCGGTCCTCATCGGCGAGCCCGGTGTCGGCAAGACCGCCGTCGTCGAGGGACTCGCCCAGCGCATCGTCGACGGCGACGTGCCGGAGTCCCTGCGGGACAAGCGGATCGTGTCGCTCGACCTCGGCGCCATGGTCGCCGGCGCGCAGTACCGCGGGCAGTTCGAGGAGCGGCTCAAGGGCGTGCTCGAGGAGATCAAGGCCTCCGACGGCGAGGTCATCACCTTCCTCGACGAGATGCACACCGTCGTCGGCGCGGGCAAGGCCGACGGCAGCCTCGACGCCGGCAACATGCTCAAGCCGATGCTCGCCCGCGGCGAGCTGCGGATGGTCGGCGCGACGACGCTCGACGAGTTCCGCGAGCACGTCGAGAAGGACCCGGCACTCGAGCGTCGCTTCCAGCAGGTCCTCGTCGGCGAGCCCTCGGTCGAGGACACGATCGCGATCCTGCGCGGGCTCAAGGGCCGCTACGAGGCGCACCACAAGGTCGACATCACCGATGGTGCGCTGGTCGCCGCCGCGACCCTGTCGGACCGCTACATCACGCACCGCTTCCTGCCCGACAAGGCGATCGACCTCGTCGACGAGGCGGCGTCGCGGCTGCGCATGGAGATCGACAGCCGGCCGGTCGAGCTCGACACGCTGCAGCGCAGCGTCGACCGGCTCAAGATGGAGGAGCTCGCGCTCGCGAAGGAGAGCGACGCGGCGTCGGCCGAGCGGCTCACTGTCCTGCGTCGCGAGATCGCCGACCGCTCCGAGGACCTCGCCTCGCTGGTCGCGCGCTGGGAGCAGGAGAAGGCCGGTCTCAACCGGGTCGGCGAGCTGAAGAAGCAGCTCGACGACCTACGCACGCAGGCCGACCGCGCGCAGCGCGAGGCCGACCACGAGACGGCGTCACGGCTCATCTACGGCGAGATCCCCGCGGTGGAGAAGGCGCTCGAGCAGGCCAGCGCCGACACCGAGGCCCGCGAAGCGATGGTCAAGGAGCAGGTCGGCGCCGACGACGTCGCGGAGGTCGTCGCGTCCTGGACCGGCATCCCCGCCGGTCGGATGCTCGAGGGCGAGACCGGCAAGCTGCTGCGGATGGAGGAGGCGCTCGGCGCCCGCCTCGTCGGCCAGCGGGCTGCGGTCGAGGCCGTCTCCGACGCGGTCCGCCGCGCCCGCGCCGGTGTCTCGGACCCGTACCGGCCGACCGGCTCCTTCCTCTTCCTCGGCCCCACCGGCGTCGGTAAGACCGAGCTGGCCAAGGCCCTCGCGGAGTTCCTCTTCGACGACGAGCGCGCGATGACGCGCATCGACATGAGCGAGTACGCCGAGAAGCACTCCGTCGCCCGCCTCGTCGGCGCACCGCCCGGCTACGTCGGCTACGACCAGGGCGGGCAGCTCACCGAGGCCGTGCGGCGCCGGCCCTACTCCCTCGTGCTGCTCGACGAGGTCGAGAAGGCCCACCCGGACGTCTTCGACGTGCTGCTCCAGGTCCTCGACGACGGCCGGCTCACCGACGGCCAGGGCCGCACCGTCGACTTCCGCAACACCATCCTGGTGCTGACCTCCAACCTCGGCTCTGCCTTCGCCGGACAGCCCGACTACGCCGAGCGCGTGCTCGACGTCGTGCGGTCGGCCTTCAAGCCGGAGTTCGTCAACCGGCTCGACGAGGTCGTCGTCTTCGACTCGCTCGGCACGGACGAGCTGGCCTGTATCGCCGACCTGCAGGTCGGCCTGCTTGCGGCCCGCCTCGCCGACCGGCGGCTGGTGCTGACCGTCACCGACGCCGCGCGGGAGTGGCTGACCCTCACCGGCTTCGACCCTGTTTATGGCGCGCGGCCCCTGCGCCGCCTGGTGCAGAAGGCGATCGGTGACCGGCTCGCGAAGGCGCTGCTGTCGGGCGAGATCCGTGACGGCGACGAGGTCGTCGTCGATCTCGACGGCGAGGCCCTGTCGGTGACCCCGCGCCGCTAATAACCACGGCGGGGCCCTCGCCATTCTGAGGCCGCACTAGCGTCGAGGGCATGCCCACTGCTCTCGTCACCGGATCCACCGCAGGGATCGGCGCTGCCTTCGCCGACGCGCTCGCCCGCTCGGGGCACGACCTGGTGCTGGTCGCCCGCGACACCGCACGGCTCGAGGCGCAGCGGGTGCGGATGTCGTCGTATGGCGTCTCGGTCGATGTCCTCGCCGCTGACCTCGCGACGGACGAGGGCTGCGCGGCCGTCGAGAAGCGCTGCGCCCAGGGGCTCGACCTGCTGGTCAACAACGCCGGTCTCGGGACCAAGGGCGCCTTCGACGAGGTCGACGTCGAGGCGGAGGAGCACCTGCTGCGCCTCAACGTGCGCGCCGTGATGCGGCTGACGCACGCCGCGCTCGCCCCGATGCTCGCCGCGCGCAGCGGAGCGATCCTCAACGTCAGCAGCGTCGCGGGCTTCGCGCCGGGCGCACGCGCCGCGACCTACAGCGCCAGCAAGGCGTGGGTGACGAACTTCAGCGAGTCGCTGCACCTGCAGTACGCCGGCAGCGGGGTGCGGGTGCTCGCGCTGTGCCCGGGCTTCACGCGCACGGAGTTCCACGAGCGGGCTGAGATGGACGTGACCGGCATCCCCGAGCGGCTGTGGCTGAAGGCCGACGACGTCGTCGCCGAGGCGCTGCGCGACCTCGAGCGAGGGAAGTCGCTCTCGGTCCCTGGCTTGCAGTACAAGGCGGTCGTGGCCGCCACCAGGGTGGTACCCCCGGTAGCGACCCGCCGCATCGTCAAGGCCCTGCAGAGCCGGATGCCCGGCCGGTCGGACTAGCCCTTCGGGAAGGCCTCGTCGAAGGACTTCTCGAGGTCCGGCGTCGCGAGGCCGGAGTAGCCGCAGCCGTTGACGGTGCCCTGCGCGGCCGTGATCAGGTAGCGCTTGCCCTGCTCGAATGCGACGCCGTCGAGGGCGGCGGAGGACGCGCCGTCAGGTCGGGAGAGCACGACCTGGTCTGCGTCGCCCCCGGCGTACCAGCGGTCGACCTCGACGGTGACGCTGTCGTCGGTGACCTCGGTGGCGGTACCGGCGAAGGCCGGCGACATGTCCTTGAGGAAGGCGACGTCGAACATCATGCAGGAGGCGATCGCCCCGTCACCCCCGGCGAGGTCGAGCGCGAGGGTGGTCGGGGACGACGACGTCCCGCTGTCGGTCTGGGTGAGCAGGACGCCGCCCAGGGCGGCCGCGACGGCCAGGGACGCGGCGCCGGCGAGCAGGGCCGGGCGGCGGGTGCGGGTGGTGCTGGTCATGGCTCGCTCCAGGAGCTCCTGAGCCCGCGGGCTCGCGAAGGGGACGGTCGGCAGCGAGGGCGGCGCAGGGTCGAGCCGGGCCAGTCGGGCGCGCAGGTCTGCGTCGTCGTCGGTCGGGCTCATGCCGGTGCCTCCTCTCCCTGTCGAGACCCCTTGTGTCCGGAGGTGGCCAGGTCCTTTCGCAGGGCGTCCTTCGCGCGGTGCAGGCGGATGCTCGCGGCGTTGGGCGTGATGCCGAGGACGACGGCGATCTCACGCGGCGCCAATCCCTCCCAGGCCCACAGCCGCAGCAGCTCGCGGTCCCGGTCGGGCAGCCTCGCCAGTGCCGCGTCGAGGTCAGGGTCGGCGCTGTCGGCGGCCACGGACTCCGCCGCGATGCGCTGCACGAGCCGCAGCCTGCGGTCGTCGCCGCGGCGCGCGTTGCCGAGGCAGCCGCGCGCGACGCCGTAGCACCAGGGCAGTGCGGCGTCCTCGGGGATGTCCAGCCGCCGACGCCACATCACGAGCAGCACGTCACCGAGGACGTCATCGGCGGTCGCGGCGTCGGTTCGTCGGCGGAGGTACCGCTGCAGCGGCACCCACACCTCGGCCGCGACGTCCTCGAAGCGGGCAGGGCTCACGTGACCAGTGTGTCCGGCCGCGGCCGGATCCTTTCGGCTCCCAGCGGATCCGCTCGACGGGCGGGTTGCGGCCGGGCAGGGTTGGGGCATGGAGGTCCTCGTCCTCGGCGGCACCCGCTTCGTTGGCCGCGCGGTCGTCGCCGACGCGCTGGCCCGCGGCTGGTCGGTGACGGCGCTGCACCGCGGCCTCACCGGAGCGCTTCCCGAAGGCGTGCGCGCCCTCGTCGCGGACAGGACGTCGTACGACGACACCGCCCGTGCGCTCGAGGGCCTCTCGCCACACCTGGTCGTCGACACGTGGTCGGGCGCGCCGGTCGTCGTGCAGCACGCGGTGCGGGCGTTGGTCGGGCGCGGTCGCTACGGCTACGTCAGCAGCGTGTCGGTCTACCTCGAGGGCCGGCCGCCCGGTGGTGACGAGTCCGCGCCGGTGTGGGACGCCGACCCTGCAGCGGACAGCACCGTCTACCCGGCCGACAAGCGCGGTTCGGAGCTGGCGGTGCTGTCGGCGTACCCCGATGCGCTGCTGGCCCGGGCCGGGTTCATCGTCGGGCCGCACGAGGACATCGGGCGGCTGCCGTGGTGGCTCGACCGGATAAGCCGCGGTGGGCGGGTGGTCGCGCCGGGCCGGCCCGACCGGCCGCTGCAGCTCGTCGACGCGCGCGACCTCGCGGCCTGGCTGCTGTCGGGGCTGGAGACCGGGGTGTCCGGGCCGGTCGACGTGACCGGGCTGTCGGGGCACGTCACGACCCGGTCGCTGCTCGAGGCCTGCGTCGCGGTGACGGGCTCCGACGCGGAGCTGGTCTGGGTGCCGCAGGACGAGCTCGGCGAGGCCCAGCCGTGGGCCCACCTGCCGTGCTGGGTGCCGGAGGGCGGGGAGTTCGCGGGGTTCATGGAGGGCGACGCGTCGCGGGCCGCGGCGACCGGACTCGTCACCCGGCCGATCGAGCAGACGGTGCGCGACACGTGGGCGTGGCTGCAGGCCGTCGGGCCGGCGCCGCAGCGGGCGGACCGCGCGGTGCACGGGCTGCCACTGGACCTGGAGGCGGCGCTGCTCGCCCGACGGTGAGCCTCCGCTCCGACTACGGTGGGGCCTCGTGACCGACCGCGACGCGCTGCTGTCCCTCGTCCGTGAGCTCGCCATCGTCCACGGCAGGGTCACCCTGTCGTCCGGGCGCGAGGCGGACTACTACGTCGACCTGCGGCGCGTGACGCTGCAGGCCGAGGCCGCGCCCCTCGTCGGCCGGGTGATGCTCGATCTCACTGCCGACTGGGACTTCGACGCGGTCGGTGGCCTCACCATGGGCGCCGACCCGATCGCCGCCGCGATGCTCCACCAGGCCGCCGCGACCGGGCGCCGGCTCGACGCCTTCGTCGTGCGCAAGGAGGCGAAGGCGCACGGCCTGCAGCGTCAGATCGAGGGCCCGTCGATCGAGGGTCGCCGGGTGCTCGTCGTCGAGGACACCTCCACCACCGGCGGGTCGCCGCTGGCCGCGCTCGAGGCGGTCCGAGCCGCGGGCGCGATCCCGGTGGGCGTCGCGACGATCGCGGACCGCGACACCGGGGCGGCAGCGAAGATCGAGGCCGAGGGCGTGCTGTACCGCTTCGCCTACGGGCTGGCGGACCTCGGTCTCTGACCGGGCTGTGAGCCGGTCTCTGAGCCGGGTTCGGACGCGCCTGCGACGGCGTGCGTCTTTCGTCGTACAGGATCTGGGTCGTGGCTGAGCTGGTCCCGTTCGCGTTCCTCGCCGTGGTCGTGGCTGTCGGCGGGCTCGTGGCGTACCTCGGGTGGAAGGCGGCCAAGGAGCGGCGCGAGGCGCTGGCCGCGCTGGCTGCTCAGCGCGGGTGGCAGTGGGTCGTGCGCGACGACAGCTGGACCGAGCGCTTCGGCGGCGAGCCCTTCGGCGACGGGTCGGACCGCAAGGCGCACAACGTCCTGACCGGCACCTACGCGGGACTGCCGATGGTGGCCTTCGACTACAGCTACGAGACCTACTCGACGGACTCGAAGGGCAACCGGACGACGCACGCGCACCGCTACTCGGTGTGCGTGCTGCGGATGCCGGCGTGGCTGCCGACGGTCGAGCTCACGCCGGAGAACCTGCTGACGCGCTTCGCCGGCAAGCTGGGGCTCGGTGACGTGGAGCTCGAGAGCGAGGACTTCAACCGGCGCTTCCGGGTGAGCGCCTCGGACCCCAAGTTCGCCTACGACGTGCTGCACCCGCGCACGATGGAGGCGCTGCTCGCCCGGCCGGCCGTGGGCCTGCGGATCGGCGGCGAGGACGCGGTGTGCTGGGAGGACGGGACGCACTCGATCCTCGAGCTCGACCAGCGGCTCGAGACCCTGCACGCGCTCGTCGCCGGGATACCGTCGTTCGTCTGGAAAGACAGGGGAGGTACGTCGTGACCGTGCTCTACGTGGTGCTCGGGGTCGTCGCGCTGCTCGCGCTGTCGGTCGTCGTCAGCTACAACCGGTTCGTCCGGCAGCGCAACCTGGTGCAGGAGTCATGGCGGCAGGTCGACGTCGAGCTGCGACGCCGGCACGACCTGGTGCCGAACCTCGTCGAGACCGTGAAGGGCTACGCCGCGCACGAGAAGGCGGTGCTGACCGACGTGACCGCTGCGCGGGCGGCAGCGGTGGCAGCGGGCGGCGGGGTGGCCGCATCGGCTGTCGCGGAGTCCGCGCTGGCCGGGTCGCTGCGGTCGTTGTTCGCGGTCGCCGAGGCCTACCCGGACCTCAAGGCGGCCGGTCCCTTCCAGCAGCTCGCGGCGCAGCTGGCCGAGACCGAGGACCGGATCGCGGCGGGGCGGCGCTTCTACAACGGCAACGTGCGGGCGCTGAACACACGGGTCGAGGCGTTCCCGTCGTCGATCGTGGCGTCGCTGTTCGGGTTCTCGAAGGCGGAGTACTTCGAGGTCGAGGACCCGGCCGTGCGGGCTCCGGTTGTGGTCGACTTCGGGGTCTGAGGGCTCGCAGCTGGCCCTGTTGCTGTCGATCCACAGGGTCTCCGGTCGTCCACAGCTGACGGAGGAGGCCTTTCGGCGGGTCTGTCCTCGGGGCATCGTCACCGTCGGTCGGGCGACGGGAGCAGTGGACGTGACAGCGATGGCAGGCACCCTCGGTGCGGGCTCGCTGATGTCGCCTGCCGTCCAGGAGATGACGGCGCGGATGCAGGAGACCGAGGTCGAGCGGTCGGCGCTGCACGCGCGGCAGTGCCGGCAGGCGGCGGACCTGCACCGCGCGCACGTCGCGGCCGGTGAGGGCGACTTCGTCGCCGACGAGATCGCGGTCCTGCTGTCGTGCACCGACCACCGGGCCCAGACGTTGCTCGCGCAGGGACTCCGGCTCGCGCAGCTCGACGGCGGCTTCGCGCTGCTGGAGGAGGGCCACTTCACGGTCGAGCAGACCGCGGCGATCGTCGAGGAGACCCAGCACCTCGCGGTGGCTGACGCCGACACCGTGGTGCGCACGGTCCGGTCGCGGCACTCGGCCGCGACGACGGGAGCAGGTCTGCGGGGAGCCGGTCCGGTGCGGGCAGCCGTGCGCCGGGCCGCGCAGCAGCTCGCCCTCGACACCGCCGTCAAGCAGCGCCAGCGGGCGGAGGCCCAGCGGCGGCTTGAGTGGTGGATCGGCGAGGACGGGATGCTCTCGCTCAAGGCCACGCTGCCGGCGGCGACCGGGCTGGCCATCCTCGAGGTGATCCGTGGGGCATCGGGCAAGCAGGGTGCCTGGGACGAGCGGTCGGCCGCGCAGCGTCGGGCCGATGCGTTCGCGGCCCTGCTGCTCGGGCAGCACGGTCGTGGTCTCGTGGGCGGTGCCGGGACGGGAGACGACGTCGCGACCGGGGAGGTGCTGACGGAGCCCGCGTGTAGCCCCTGCCAGCCGCTGGTGCACGTGCACGTGCCGCTCGGGACGGCGCTGGGGAGCTCGGACGAGAGCGCCACGCTGGTCGGTTACGGGTCGATCGACGCCGAGCACGCGCGCGACCTCGTCCACTCCGGGGCGGCACTGCTGCGCGTCCTCACCGACCCCGTGACCGGGATCCCGCTGCACGTCGACGCAGAGCCGGTCCGCCCGGGCAGGGATCGCGCGGCGGTCCGCTCCGCCCTCGAGCAGATGGCCGCGAGCGCGCTCGGGCCACGTCCCGCGGACCACTTCCCGCTCGCTCCCGACGACCACCCTGGGCCGCACCCCCCGGACTCCGCTGGCGGCTACCGCCCGTCGGCGTCCTTGCGTCGCTTCCTGCGCGTGCGCTCGCCGCGCTGCGAGTGGCCGGGGTGCTCGCAACCCGCGAGGCGCTGCGACGTCGACCACGACACGGCGTGGCCGGACGGGCCGACCTGTGCCTGCAACCTCGGAACGCTGTGCCGCCACCACCACCAGGTGAAGCAGTCCGGCTGGCGCAAGGTGCGGCAAGCCGACGGCTCGGTTCTGTGGACCAGCCCCACTGGGCAGCGGGCCCTCGGGGAGCCGCAGCACCCGCCGCCGGCACCGGCCAGCGGGGGACTGCGACTGGTTGAGGTTCGGACGCCGGCGGAGGACGAGCCGATCCCGAAGGCTGGCGACGACCCCTAGGGGCTAGCCGCTGCGGCTCGAGAGCTGGGCGCCGGCGACGTCGTAGGCGATGTAGCCGGTGACTCGGAGCCCCCGAGGCACCTCGAACCACCAGACCCCCCGCGGGAAGTCCACGCGTCGCTGCGTGGCGGCCAGCGAGCGGTTCACGTCGGGCAGCCCTGTCGCGGGAGCCTTCTCGTCGACGAGCAGCACCTCGACCGTGGCAACCCGGTCTCCGAGCAGCCCGGCCACGAACTGGCGCTCGCTCGCCTGGCCGTCGTCGACGCGCAGGGTCGACTCGGCCGGGCCGGCCACCGCGGGGAAGTCGTCGGCCCCACGGATGCCGTTGGTGCAGCCGTGGGTGGTCGTCACGCGGGAGACGCCGTAGCACCACGACCTGCCCTTCCAGTAGGTCACGGCCTCTGCTCCGTTGAGGTCGCCGAGGACGATCACCGGAGTCGTCGCGCCCGCGACGGTCGCGGGCTCCGACGGGGCTAGCCGGTCTTCGCTGACGAGACCGGGCACGACGACGGCACCGCCCAGGGCCAGGACGAGCGACGTGACAGCCCCCGCGCCCGCAGCGGCCCGCCGCCGGCGGCGCAGCGCAGCCGCCGAGCGGCGGACGTCGCAGGCGAGACCCGGGCATGGCTCCAGCGCCAGCTCGGGTGACCGCATCAGGTCGCTCAGGTCCACGACATTGCCTCCTCGGGAAGCGTCTCCCGCAGTTTCGCGGCAGCCCGCGACCGGCGCTCTTCACAGTGCCAGTGGAGCACCCGAGGGTCCGCGCGATCTCCGCCTCGCTCAGGTCCTCGTAGTAGCGCAGCACCATCACGGCCCGCTGCCGCCGCGACAGCTCCGCGAGCGCAGCCAGCAGGGCAGACCGGACGTCGGTGGCCGGCGCCGCGTCCGCTACCACCACCTCCGGCAGCTCCGCGGTGCTCTCCTCGCGCCACGGCTTGCGGCGCCACCAGTCGATGTGGGCGTTGACCATGGTGCGGCGCACGTAGCCCTCCGGGTCCTCGTCGACGATGCGGTCCCACCGTGGGTAGGCCGGGTGAGGGCCGTCTGCAGCAGGTCCTCCGCGCGGTGCCGATCACCCGTCAGCAGGTGAGCGGCTTGGAGCAGGTGGCGCGAGCGCGCGGCGACGAAGGCGCTGAACGCCTCGTCGTGCTCCCGCCTCACGCACCACCCCCTCGTCGACAAGGACGAGTCTCGCGCCTGCTCGGTTGGCACGCACCGGGCAGGAGTCCGCAAGCCCGTGTTGAAGATCCCGGCATGCGCCGTCTCCCCGTGCTCCTGACCCTCGTCGCGGTCTCCGCGTCCGTCGTGACCGCCGCCTCAGCTGCGAAGCCCGGCGCGGCCCCGAGAGGAAAGGCACCGACCGGCAAGCCCGCGGTCACGGCCGGCGCCCCCTTCGACTACGTCAAGCAGCTCCCCAAGCTGTCCAAGCCGCGCTTCGAGACCGTGCGCGAGACGGCCTTCATCACCTCGCCGCTCGACGGCACCCAGCTCTACGCCGAGATCGTGCGCCCCAAGGCCGCCGGACGGTTCCCGGTCGTGCTGGAGCTCTCGCCCTACCACGCGACGCTGGCCGACCGTGACGGCACCCGCATCTTCCCCGGGCCGGAGGACGACGACGGCAAGAAGCTCGGCCTGACCGGCTACTTCGGGCCGCGCGGCTACGCCGTCGTCATGGTCGACCTGCGTGGCACCGGCCAGTCCGGCGGCTGCCTCGACCACATGGGCAAGAAGGACCAGGCCGACGCCAAGGCCGTCGTCGAGTGGGCCGCGAGCCGGACGTGGTCCAGCGGCCGAGTCGGCATGACCGGCCACAGCTACGTCGGGTCGACGCCGCAGATGGCCGCCGCGCAGAACCCCAAGGGCCTCGTCACCATCGTCCCGAGCGCCGGCCTCGCCGCGATGTACCACCACGAGTTCCAGGACGGCGTCCCCTACAACCTGCAGTGGGCCGGCCCGCTGTTCGCCTACGAGCAGCTCGCCCTCCAGCGCCACCTGCCGTCTCAGCTCGGCCAGGGCTACGGCGACGACTTCGGCAACAACCTCACCAGCACCGGCTGCGGCGCGACCCAGTCCGCAGCCGTGACCGGCGAGGCCTACGCCTCCGGCCAGGAGGTCGCCTGGCACCGCGACCGTGACTTCCGCAAGGGTGTCACGGCGTGGAAGGGTTCGGTCTTCGCCGTCCACGGCGTCAACGACAACGCCGCCCGCATCGCCGCGCTCGACTGGTTCCACGCCCGCGGCGGGCGCGCCGGCGACAAGGCGTGGATCGGCCAGTGGGACCACGGCTCCGGCTGCTGCCCCAACCGTCGCGGTCACCAGTGGACTGCCGCGCTGCACGCGTGGTTCGACAAGCACCTCGCGCAGCGCAAGGGCGTCAACACCGGCCCCCCTGCCGAGATCTTCATGAACGACGAGCGCGTCCTCACCGCGAAGGCGTGGCCGCCCGCCCCGTCGCGCCGCCTCACGCTGGTCGCCAACGTCAACGGCACCCTCGAGCCCAAGGCCATCTCCGACGGCGGGCAGGTCGACTACGTCGCCGACGCCCGCGGCTTCAGCAGCGAGGGCAACACCGGCAAGGCGATGTTCGTGACCGCCCCTCAGGCCAAGGACCTCCTGCTCGCGGGCCTGCCGACGCTCAAGCTCGTCGTCTCTGTCGGCGGTGAGCGCATCCACATCCTCGGGACCCTGTACGACGTAGCCCCCGACGGCACGCGCGACCGCATCTCGATGTCCGGCTTCGCGATCCAGCCGGAGTTGCGCGACGGCCTCGAGACGCTCTCCCCGGTCGTCCCGCTGCAGGCGATGACGATCCCGCTGGTCGGCCAGGCCCAGGCTCACGTCGTGAAGAAGGGCCACCGCATCGCGCTCGACATCTCCTCGAGCCACCCCGACAAGGTCCCGACCTTCGCGGCCGGCGCGCTCATCCGGGTCCTCACCGGCCCGCAGGGCTCGGCGCTGTCGCTGCCGGTCCTCGACGGCGCCACGCTCTACCGCGACGTGGACACCGGTGAGGAGTAGCGGCTACGACGCCCGCGCGCCCCGGCGGGCCTTGAGCACCTCGAAGGCGATCGGCAGGAGCGAGATCCCGACGACGGTGAGCACGAACAGCTCGAGGTTGTTCTTCACGAGCTCGACGTTGCCCAGGAAGTAGCCGAGCAGCGTGATGCCGGTGCCCCACAGGACACCGCCCACGACGTTCCAGACGAAGAACTCGCGCGGCTTCATCTCGAGCACGCCCGCGACAGGGTTGAGGAACGTCCGCACGATCGGGATGAAGCGCGCGAGCACGACGGCCTTCGCCGGCCCGAAGCGCTCGAAGGCGTGCTCGGCCTTGACGACGTTGGACCGCTTGAACAGCCGCGACTCCGGCTTGTCGAACAGCACCGGCCCCGCGCGCCAGCCGATGAAGTGCCCGACCTGCGCCCCGACGATCGCGGCCAACGTCACCGCGAGGCAGACCACCGCGATCGGCTGGTCGAGACCGCCGAGGTTGCCGGCGGCGGCGAAGCCCGCGATGAACAGCAGCGAGTCGCCCGGCAGGAAGAAGCCGAGCAGCAGCCCGGTCTCGGCGAACACGATGAGCACGAGCCCGATCAGTCCGTAGCTCGAGACGAGCTTCTCCGGGTCGAGGATCGCGGGGCTGGCGACGAGCAGGGCAGCGGCGGCGGTCTTCACGCCCGCCGACGCTACCCGGCGTCATCTCAGGCGGGCGGCGACCGGAAGTAGCCCGCCACGTCCCCGATGAGGTGCACCTGCCCTGCGGCGTTGCGGATCCGGACCGCCCCGGTTGCACCCGGCTTGACGACGGCGAGGTTCGCCCGAGTCGCCCCGCGCGACAGGTTCAGGTTGCTGATCGTCGGCACCGAGGACGCGTCGCTCGGGTAGGCCCGCACGTCGGTGCCCGCGCTCACGCTGGTCGCGGTGAGGTTCAGGACCGCCGCGAGCGCGCCCGCGGGGACGCCGCGCGACCCGGCGACCCGCAGGTCGACGAACGCACCCGCGGTGGTGGGCGTCGCCGCCGCGCCCGTGCCGTCACGGGTGTCGAGCAGTCGCAGCGGTGCCACCGGCACGAACTGCCCCGTCGACGACGCGCTGTAGTAGCCCGCGATGTCCGCGATCACGTTGACCGAGCCGGCGCCGTTGCGCAGTCGCACTTTGCCGCCGTCCCCGACGGTGACGGTCACGAGGTTGGCCGCGGTGAGACCCAGGCGCACGTTGAGGTTGCTCACGAGGGGTACGTCGGACGCCCCTCCCGCGGGGGTCGGGTAGACGCGGAGGTCGGTGTTCTGCGACGCCCCGGTCGCCGTCACGTTCAGCACGACGGCGCGCGCGTCAGAGGGGACGACGACGCTGCCGCCACCGCTGGTCGCGAGCGTCCCGGTCGCCTGCAGGTCCACGACCCCACCGGCGCCGAGCTTCGCCGCGGGTGCTCCGACGTTGTCGGGCGCGGGCCGCGTGTCGAGCACGCGGGCCGGGGACAGCGCGGTGAAGCCGTCGGCACCGGCCGTCGCGAGCGGCACGTAGTAGCCGGCGATGTCGGCGAGCAGGTCCACCGACCCCGCGCCGTTGCGCAGGGCCACGGCCCCGTCGCTGCCGATCTGCGAGGTGACGAGGTTCGGCACCGCGAGACCGCGGGTCGCGTTGAGGCTGCTCGCGGTCGCCACCGCGGTGGCGGGGGTCGGGTAGACGCGGATGTCGGTCGTCACCGACGCGTTGACGGCCGTGACGTTGAGCACGACGGCGGTGGCATCCGCCGGCACCGTTCCGGCGACCCCACCGGTCGTGACCGCGAGCCCGCGGACGGCGAGAGTGCGGGTCTCTGCGGCGCCGAGCTTGCCCGGTGCCACGCCGACGTTGTCGGGCGCGGGCCGGGTGTCGAAGACGCGCTTCGGGTCGACCGGGACGTAGCGCGACGGCGTGCCCTCGACGACGTTGGTCAGCGCCGGGCCCTGCACGTGGCCCTGCACCTCGTCGACCGTCGGCGTCGACGTCACGGCACCGGAGCGGACGTCACCACGGTCGATGGCCCACAGATCACCGGCGTTGCGGAAGCCGTCGGCGTCGTAGGTGTAGAGGTCGAACAGCAGCGAGCCTGAGTCGGGCGCCCAGGTCGGGTACTCCGCGACGGACCGGGCCGAGGTCGGACGGGTCTTCGTCAGCACGGTGCGCGCCCCACCGGCCGCGGGCACCAGCGAGATCTGCGCGATGTCGGCCGCCCGGTCGACGTCGGTGTCGAACTCCGTCACCTCGGTGTAGGCGATCGTCGTGCCGTCAGGCGACCAGGCCGGCAGCGCGCCGGTCGCGCCGGTCAGCGCGGTCTTGTTGGCGCCGGTGGCGTCCATGACGAACAGCGGCCCGACGCCGGTGTTCTGGTCGACCCCGCCCGCGAAGACGACCTTGGTGCCGTCCGGGCTCCAGTCGGCCGTGAACCCGCCGTCTCCGCCGGGCAGCGCCGTCGCGGTGCCCCCCGCCGCGGGCACGGTCCACAGCGCGTCGGTCTCGTCGCCCGCCGAGGTGAAGGTCAGCCGCGTGAAGAGCACCGTCGCGCCGTTGGGCGACCAGGCAGGGAAGGCGTCGATGACGGTGCTCGACGGGAGGTTGGAGTCCGGCAGCGTGAGGCGCGTGAAGCCGGAGCCGTCGCGGTTGACGACGGCGAGCCCCTCGAAGTCACCCGCCGCCGACCCGCGGTCGGTCGACAGCACGACCTTCGTGCCGTCGGGGGACAGCTCCGGGTCGTCGTAGACGAAGCCGTTGCTCGGGTCCTCGGGCAGCACCGTCGTGACGCGTCCGCTGTCGAGCTGGCGCAGCACGACGCCGTAGACGCCGTCCTCGTCGGTGTCGACGGTGTAGACGATCTCGTTCGCGGTGCTGCTCGCCTGTGCGGGAGCGGCGAGCGCGATCGGGGCCACGATGAGCGGGAGGGCGGCGGTGGCCGTGATCAGACGCCGAGGGGCGGCCATGAGGGGTCCTTCCGGGCGGGAGGGCACCGGGTGGTGGCCGGTGCTCACCGTCGTCCTACCAGCCGAGACCCCCTGCTGTCGCCCCTGTCGTACGACGGACCACCTGCCGGTGAGCGTCCTGCAGCCCGCGGGCCACACCGCCCGGTCTGGCATGCTCGGCCCACCGGTCGGCCCGCCGCAGACACCCCGGCCGCCGCCCGTCCCGTCGTACCCCTGCCCTTCCAGGAGAGCTGCCGTGCCCATCGCCACCCCCGAGACCTACGCCGCGATGCTCGACCGCGCGAAGGCCGGTGCCTTCGCCTACCCGGCCATCAACGTCACCAGCTCGCAGACCCTGCTCGCCGCGCTGCGCGGCTTCCAGGAGGCCGAGTCCGACGGCATCGTGCAGGTCTCGACCGGCGGCGCGGAGTTCCTCTCCGGCACCACGGTCAAGGACATGGTCGTCGGCGCGCGGGCGCTCGCGGAGTACGCCCACGTCGTCGCGGAGAAGTTCGACGTCACCGTCGC
This sequence comes from Mycobacteriales bacterium, assembly GCA_030697205.1. NCBI lineage: Bacteria > Bacillati > Actinomycetota > Actinomycetes > Mycobacteriales > Mycobacteriales bacterium. The sequence continues at coordinate 79,864 of JAUYQP010000041.1, read as the reverse complement.
GCTGCACACCGACCACTGCCCGAAGGACAAGCTCGACGGCTTCATGCGGCCCCTCATCGAGGTCAGCCGGGAGCGGGTCGCAGCGGGCGGGCTCCCGCTGTTCCAGTCGCACATGTGGGACGGCTCCGCGGTCGAGCTCGAGGAGAACCTCGCGATCGCCCAGGAGCTGCTCGAGAAGTGCGCCGCGGCCGACATCGTCATGGAGCTGGAGATCGGCGTCGTCGGCGGCGAGGAGGACGGCGTCGAGAACGCCATCAACGACAAGCTCTACACGACCCCCGAGGACGCGCTGCGCACCGCCGAGCTGATCGGCATCGGTGACAAGGGCCGCTACATGCTGGCCGCGACCTTCGGCAACGTGCACGGCGTCTACAAGCCCGGCAACGTCAAGCTCAAGCCGTCGATCCTCAAGGACATCCAGGACGCGGTCGGCGCGAAGACCGGCACCGACAAGCCCTTCGACCTGGTCTTCCACGGCGGCTCCGGCAGCCTGCTCGAGGAGATCCGCGAGGCCCTCGACTACGGCGTCGTGAAGATGAACGTCGACACCGACACCCAGTACGCCTTCACCCGCCCGATCGCCGAGCACATGTTCCGCAACTACGACGGCGTGCTCAAGGTCGACGGCGAGGTCGGCAACAAGAAGCTCTACGACCCGCGCGCCTACGGCAAGGCCGCCGAGACGAGCATGGCCGCCCGCGTCGTGCGGGCCTGCGAGGACCTGCGCAGCGCCGGCACCCGGCTCAAGTAGGACCGAACGCCTGTCGAACCTTGACCTGTTCGTTACAGTGTCAAGTCGCCACGCCGTACAGGTGTGGCGTCCGTTCCCCGAACGCCGAGTCCTGCCCCGGGGAGCGGGCCGACGTTCCTGGGCAGGAGCGGGGGACCCACAGTCCCTCGGGAGGCTCGACCGCGAGGTCGGGACTCCCTCGGGGTGAAGGCGCGGACCATCTCGACCGGTCCCGCCCGGGCTTCCCGGCCCGAACCCGACAGCTCACCTCGCAGGCGTGAGGGAAGGATCGCCCCACCGTGTCAGTGTTGCGCCCCCGCAAGCACGCCAAGCACGCCAAGCCCTCCGTCGCTGCCCCCGCGCTCGCCGCGGGTGGCATCACCGCCGTGACGGTCGTGTCCTCGTCGGGCACCGCGTCCGCGGCCACCGCCGACGACTTCCGCCGGTTGCGCGTGTGCGAGTCGGGCGGCAACTACGCCATCAACACCGGCAACGGCTACTACGGCGCCTACCAGTTCGACCGGCGCACCTGGCAAGGCCTCGGCTACAGCGGCACCGCCAACCAGCACCCGGCGGCGGTTCAGGACGAGGGTGCCCGCCGCCTGCAGGCTGCTCGCGGCTGGCAGCCCTGGCCGGCCTGCTCGAAGAAGCTCGGGCTCGGCCGCTCCACGACCACCGTCTCGGCGCAGAGCACCGAGGAGCGCGTCGTGGTCGCTCGCGCCTCCCGCGGCGGCCAGCGCAACGAGGGGTCGCGCCGGGTCTTCAAGGCCAAGGTCGTCAAGGTCGCGCTCGCCCCGACCCCCGCGCCGTTCTTCAACGGCAACGACCTCACCCTCGACGACGCCGACCGCTTCCGCATCGGCGTGAAGATGTGGCAGGACCGCATGTCCAAGCGCGGCTGGGACCTCGAGGTCGACGGCTTCTTCGGCCCGCAGAGCGCCGCGGTCGCCAAGCGCTTCGCCTACCAGAAGGACATCGCCGTCGCCGCCCCCGGCACCGTCGACAAGGCCGTCTGGGACGCCGCCTGGACCCTGCCCGTCAGCTGAGTCGCGCCACCACCAGCTCGTAGCCGAGGCCGCCTTCCCGGGCTGCCTCGGCGCAGGCCCGCACCGTCCGCGACAGCGGCAGCCTGCGCTGCAGCCGACGCAGCAGCGCCCGCGCGTCGTTGCTGCGGTCCTCGACGCGCGTGACCTCGAGCCCCGCCTCCTCCACCAGCACGGCGTACGCCGCCCGCGCGGCCGTCAGCCGGTCGACCGCTGCAGTGACGCGGCCGTCCACCCGGTCGCGGTGCAGCACCACGTCGGTCAGCCCGAGCCGCCCCCCGGGCCGCAGCACCCGCACGACCTCGCGCAGGGCGGCGGGAGCGTCGGCGAAGGTCGACAGCGAGCACTCCAGCAGCACCGCGTCGCACGACCCGCTGCGCACCGGCAGCCGGTGCGCGTCCCCGACGACTGCGCCCGGGACACCCCGGACCTGGCCGATCTCGACGTCCACACCGACCGCACGGCCCCCTCGCGCCCTGACCGCCTCGAGGCCCTTCCCGCGGCCGCAGGCGACGTCGAGCACCACTGCGCCCGGTCGCAGCTCCAGCAGGTCGAGCAGGTGCGCGGTCAGCGCCTCACCGCCGGGGTGGTCGGTCGCCCCGAGCAACCACCGTGCCGCCCGCTGCGTGTAGTCCACACGTGCAGTCTGAGGGAGGATGCGGAGGGCGAGGGAACCTCGGGGGGTGCTGCCGCGTGACAGTCCCGTGAGCGTCGGCGGGCAGGACGAGGTGGCGGCCGTCTACGAGCGGTGCACCGCCCGCCTCGTCGCCGTCCTGTGTGCGATCGGTGCCCCGCGCGCGGACGCCGAGGAGGTCGTCCAGGACGCCTTCGTGAAGCTGCTCGGACGCTGGGACCGGGTGCGCGACTACGAGGACCCTGAGGCCTGGGTTCGCGGCGTGGCCGTGCGGATGCTCGTCAGCCGGCACCGCCGCAGGGTGGTCGCCGAACGCGGGCTGAGGCGCCTCGCTGCCCAGACGGCAGACGTTCCGGCGCTGTCGCCTGACTCCGTGGCCGTCGCGCTCGCGCTGCGTTCACTGACGCCCGGGCACCGCGCTGTCGTCGTCCTGCACCACGTGCTCGACCTGCCGGTCGAGCAGGTCGCCCGCGAGCTCGACCTCCCTGTCGGCACCGTGAAGTCGCGGTTGTCACGGGCCCGCTCAGCGCTTGCCCCCTACCTGACGGAGGAAGAGGTGCCTGACCGTGCCTGACGGCCTGACCCGATACGTCGACGAGCTGGTGCCCGAGCGCGTGCGCGCCTTCGACGAGGCCGTCGCCGCGGCCAGCAGACGTCGCGCCGGGCGGCGACTGCGGGCCGTGGCCGCGGTGCTGGCCGTGACAGGGCTGGCCGGCTGGCTGGCCACGCGCGGCGGGTCCGACGTCGTCGACCAGGTGGCGGACGGGCCCCCTGACCGCATCGAGGTGGACGGCCGGGACTACCTGCTCGACGGCTCAGGCGTGCCCGCGGCCCTCCGCCAGTCGCCGGACGACCCGGCTGTGCTCGTCGCGACGGTCGGGGCGCGGGTGACCGGGCTGCGTCCGGAGTGCCGCCGCTACCCGGTCGCCCGGGTGACCTTCGAGGACGCGGGCCGGGTCGGGGTGGTGGTCGACGTCTACAGCGGACAGCGCACGCCCGAGCCGGAGTGCCCGCAGGTGCGAGGCGACCTGCTGGAGCGCACCGTGCAGCTGGCCGCTCCCCTCGGTGCCCGCGACGTCGTCATCGGTGACGGGACGGTGGCGGTCAACGTGGTGGGCCGCTCAGTGCCTGGCCTCTCCCCGCTGCGCGGCACGCGTTCCTGCGTGGAGGAGGCGTGGGCCGAGCCGAGCAATCTCGACTACGCCAACCTGGTGCGCCACGATGGTCGGGCCTTCGTGAACCGCGACGGAGCCGTGGTCCCGCAGCCCGACCGGGGGCGGGAGCTCGGCCGCGTGGCCTGCACCCTCAGCGGCTCCTACACGCCGGCGTTCCCCGGGCCCCTACCCGACGGCACCGCTGCCTACGTCGAGGTGGGCACGCCGTGGTTCGCCGTTCGAGGCCGGGACGACGCGATCGCCGCCGAGGTCAACGGCGACGTGCTGCTCTTCGTGCACGACCCGACCTTCGACTGACCGGCAGGATGGGTGGATGCTGGTCGTCGAGAGCGTGTCGGTGGTGCGCGGCGGACGCCGGGTCCTCGACGGCGTCACCGCGTCGTTCGCCGTCGGGCGCTGCACCGCGGTCGCGGGGCCGAGCGGGTCCGGCAAGTCGACGCTGCTGCGGCTGCTCGACCGGCTCGAGGAGCCGACCGAGGGCCGGGTCCTGCTGCACGGCCAGGACCTCCGCTCCTACGACGTCCTCGCCCTGCGCCGCCGGGTCGGTCTGCTGCAGCAGGCACCCGTGCTGCTCGGCGCGACGGTCCTCGAGGACCTCTCCGTCGGGCGTCCGGTGACCGCGCAGGACGCCGCCGTGCTGCTGACCCGCGTCGGGCTCGACGGCCTGCCGCTCGACCGCGACACCGCCTCGCTGTCGGGCGGCGAGGCGCAGCGCTTGTGCCTGGCGCGCGCCCTCGCGGTCGGGCCCGAGGCGCTCCTGCTCGACGAGCCGACCAGCGCGCTGGACGCGGTCGCGGCCCACGCGGTCGAGCACGTCGTGAAGGGCCTCGTCGCCGAGGGGCTCACCGCGGTGCTGGTGTCCCACGACCTGGAGTCGGCGCGACGGCTGGCCGACGACGTGGTCGTCCTGCGAGGGGGTCGGGTCACCGAGAGCGGGCCCGCCCACGAGTCGGCGTACCTCTCGCGATCGGCTGGAGCGTCGTGACCGACCCGTCGGTGCCCTCGTGGGTCGGGGTCGCGACCTCGGTCGTGCTGGTCGGGTTCGCCCTCGCCGTCGTCCTGCGCGAGCGGCTCGGCCTCGGCCGGGACGTCGTCGTCGCGGCGGTCCGCGCGGCCGTCCAGCTGGTCGCGGTCGCGGCGGTCCTCGGGGTGCTGTTCGACCGGGCCGGCCTGCCCGGCGGGATCGCCTGGGTCGCGGGCATGTGCGCGGTCGGCACCGTCGTCGCCGGCCGTCGCGGCCGGGGACTGGTCAGGCCCTTCCTCACCGCCGCGGTGGCCATCAGCGCCGGCGTCGTCGCCACCCTCGGGCTGCTCGTCGTCGCGCGGGTCGTCGAGGCCGAGGCGCGCATCGTGGTCCCCGTAGGCGGGATGGTCGTGTCCGCTTCCGTCCGGGGAGTGACGGTCGTGCTGGTCCGGATCCGCGAGGAGGTCGAGCGGTCCCGCCGCGAGGTCGAGGCGCGGCTCGCCCTCGGCCTGACCAGCAGCGAGGCCTTCGCGCCGCACGCCCGCAGCGCCCTGCGGACCGCGCTCGTCACCGACATCGACGCGGTCGCCTCGGTCGGCCTCATCAGCCTGCCCGGCGCGATGACCGGGCTGCTGCTCGCGGGTGTCGAGCCGCTCACCGCGATCCGCTACCAGGTCGTCGTGATGTACATGCTGCTCGGAGCCGTCGCGGTCTCCGGCCTCGTCGCGTCACGGCTCGCCACCCGGCTGCTCTTCGACGACGCGCACCGGCTGCGGCCCGTGCCGCTAGCGTCGAGCCCATGAGCATCACCGGCATGGACCTGCTCGGCGGGCCGCCCCCCACCCTGCTGCCCGACGAGACCGCCCCCCGCGAGCTGCTCGAGGGCGGCACCGACCCGGCCGAGGTCGCGGCGCAGCACCCGACCCACAGCGCCGCATGGGCCGCGCTCGCCGACGCGGCCTTCGCGCGCGGCAGTGTCGTCGAGTCCTACGCCTACGCGCGGGTCGGCTACCACCGCGGCCTCGACGCGCTGCGTCGCAACGGTTGGAAGGGCTACGGCCCGGTGCCGTGGGCGCACGCGCCCAACCAGGGGTTCCTGCGCGCGCTGCACGCCCTGGGACGGGCCGCCGACGCGATCGAGGAGACCGACGAGGCCGCCCGCATCGCGCAGTTCCTCGACGACAGCGACCCCGCCGCCCGGGCCGCCCTCGCCTGACGGGTCGCCGTCCACAGATCGGCCGGAGGGTCTCGCGCCCGCAGGGCTGAGGCCTCACCGTCGTGACGTGACGACGGCGAGGGGACACTATGACCAGCATGACGAGCATCCCGGTCGAGGCGGACTTCACCGCCGACGACCTCGATGGGATGCCCGATGACGGCCGGCGCTACGAGCTGGTCGACGGGCAGCTGCTCGTGACGCCCAGCCCGACGCTGCGCCACCAGTCGGTGTCCGGCGAGCTGTTCCTCCTGCTTCGGCTCGCGCTTCCCCGCGGCCTGCGGCTCCTCAGCGCGCCGATGGACGTCCGCCTCGGACCGCGACTGCAGGTCCAGCCCGATCTGCTCGTCGTGACCGACGAGGGCCTCGAGGCCGTCCGCGTCGAGTCCGTCCCGCTGCTCGCTGTCGAGATCGCCTCGCCGGGGACGCGCACGAGGGACCGGGTGCTCAAGCGCAACGCCTACGAGGCAGCCGGCATCGCGTCGTACTGGCTGGTCGATCCGCGCGGGCCCGTGATCACCGTGCTGGAGCTGCGTGAGGGGCGCTACGAGCAGGTCGCCGTCGCCGAGGGCGAGCAGCCCTGGACGGCCGAGCTGCCCTACCCGGTCACGGTCGTCGCGGCGGACCTGGCGCGCTGATCAGCGCGGGGGTCAGGGCTCGACGCGCGGCGTGACCGGGCGACGGCGGCCGAGCAGGGCCGCGCCCGGCAACCCGGCGATCGTGCGCGACGTCTCGTCGACGAAGGTCATGATCCGCTCGGTCGACCCGGCGATGAAGGCCACCCGCTCGTGGGTCTCGGCGAGCGTGCGCAGCACCGGCAGGATGTCGGCCTGCACCTGCTTGAGCGTTTCCGGGATCTCCTCAACGACCGGGTCGTCGAGGACCGCGGCGAGGCGGGTCAGCCCTGGCGCGAGCGCCATCAGCGCGGGCTCGAGCTCGATGGCGATCGCGTCGATGCGCATCGTGAGCCGCTGCAGCGCGGCGACGGTGTCCTTGGTGGTGGCGGCGATCTCGCCGAGGTTCTTCACCGCCGACGTGAGCGACTGCACCGTCGACGGGAGCGCCTGCAGGGCCTCGGTCTGGGCCTGCAGGACGCCGAGCAGGCTGCCGACGACGCCGTCGATGCCGGGGATGCGGGCCATCCCCGCACCCTACGGCTAGACTCGCTCCGCAAGAGGCCCCTGCTTGCGGGGGCCTTTCTCCGTGTCGAGGGAGCAACCGACATGCCCGCACTCGTCCTCATCGGCGCCCAGTGGGGCGACGAGGGCAAGGGCAAGGCGACCGACCAGCTCGGTGGCAGCGTCGACTACGTCGTGAAGTTCAACGGCGGCAACAACGCTGGCCACACCGTCGTGATCGGTGACGAGACCTACGCCTTGCACCTGCTGCCGAGCGGAATCCTCAGCCCCGGCTGCGTGCCGGTCATCGGCAACGGCGTCGTCGTCGACCTCTCGGTGCTCTTCCAGGAGATCGACGCGCTGGAGGCCCGCGGCCTGTCGACCGAGAAGCTGGTCGTCAGCGCCGACGCCCACCTCATCCCCTCCTACAACCGGACCCTGGACCGGGTCGCCGAGCGTTTCCTGGGCAACCGCAAGATCGGTACGACGGGGCGCGGCATCGGACCGACCTACGCCGACAAGATGAACCGCGTCGGCATCCGGGTGCAGGACCTGTTCGACGAGAAGATCCTGCGGGCCAAGGTCGAGGGCGCGCTCGACCTCAAGAACCAGGTCCTCGTCAAGGTCTACAACCGCAAGGCCGTCACGGTCGACGCGGTCATGGAGGACCTGCTCACCCACGCCGAGCGGCTGCGCCCGATGGTCCGTGACACCGGTCTGCTCCTCAACGAGGCGCTCGACCGCGGCGAGACCGTGCTGCTCGAGGGCGGTCAGGCGACGCTGCTCGACGTCGACCACGGCACCTACCCGTTCGTCACGTCGAGCTCCGCCACGGCCGGCGGCGCGTGCACGGGCTCCGGCATCGGGCCTCGCCGGGTCGACAAGGTCATCGCCGTCGTCAAGGCCTACACGACCCGGGTCGGCGAGGGCCCGTTCCCGACCGAGCTCCACGATGCCGACGGCGAGCTGCTGCGCGCCAACGGCCACGAGTACGGCACGACCACCGGCCGCCCGCGCCGCTGCGGCTGGTACGACGCCGTCATCGCCCGCTACGCCGCCCGTGTCAACGGCGTCACCGACTTCGTCCTCACCAAGCTCGACGTCCTCACCGGCTGGGACCGCATCCCGGTCTGCGTCGCCTACGAGGTCGACGGCAAGCGCTTCGACGAGATGCCCATGACGCAGACCGACTTCCACCACGCGAAGCCCGTCTACGAGCTCTTCGACGGCTGGTCCGAGGACATCACCGGTGCCCGCACCCTCGACGACCTGCCGAAGAACGCGCAGCTCTACGTCAAGGCGCTCGAGGAGATGAGCGGCGCGCCGTTCGCCTCGATCGGCGTCGGCCCCGACCGCGAGCAGACCCTCGAGCTCCGCCCGCTCCTGTAAAGCCCTGCCCGCGAGCGCCGCACCCGAGCCCTGCCCTCGAGCGGGAGGTGGCGATCACGACCGCTCAGGCGGACTCGTTGATCGCCACGTCCCGTGGCGGCCCGGTGTCCAGCACCGGGATGTGGCGATCATGGGTGCTCAGGCCCGCGTCGAGAGCGCCACGTCGCCGCCGGACCCGCCCGGCCACGGCCCGCAGGTGCTCCGCGGGCACGAAGGCGAGGTAGCTCGCGACGATGGCCAGTGAGAACCAGCCGATCAGCAGCGTCGCCTCGATGCCGAGGTGGATCGAGGCGCCCGCGGCCATGACGAGGTAGCGGACCCGCGGCAGCCACAGCCCGACGACCAGCGCCCCCTCGACGACGAGCGTGCCGTAGGTCAGCCACGCCGACACCGTCAGCGACTGCGTCACCGAGTCCGGCAGCGCGAATCGCTGCAGGTCCTCGAGCTGCAGCGCGATCCCGACCGCGGTCCCGTCGCCCCAGGACCCGCCTCGCAGCTTGGCCGTCACGGAGAACAGGTAGACCGCGCTGATCTGCAGCTGGAGCAGTCGCAGCGCCCACGGCGCCCGCAGCCGCGACGCTCCTCGCCGACGGGCGTCGAGCGACCACACCTCGCCGGCCGGCATGAGCGCGACGAGCAGCGCCAGCTCGCGCAGCAGCAGGTCGCCGCTGTTGAGGACGAACGGGTCGCGCCGCTGCACCGCGAGCAGCAGCACCGCGACCACGACGGCGGCGACCCGCGTGCGCCAGCCCAGGGCCAGGGCGACGGAGGCGAGCGCCAGCACAGCGACCACGGCGTACGGCGAGACGAGGTCCACCACCCAGGCGCCTCCGCTCACGGCGGGCAGCTCCGGCTGCAGCCCGTCGGAGCTGAGGAACGCGTCGACGTCGGGCAGCAGCGACACCGCCCAACCGAGCGACAGCAGCCCGACGGCGATCCGCAGCGCCGCCATCGGGACGCAGTCGACCGGGTCGAACGCCCAGGCCGTCCAGCCTCGCCAGAGCCGGGTCACGGGAGGTCCGCTGACAGGTCGAGGGTGTAGAAGTCGTAGCTGCCGCGCTCGACCCGCGGGCCGAGCGTCCCGGGTCGCAGCGCGTCGCGGAAGGTCCGGACGAGCACGACCCTGCGCACCTCGCCGTCGACCTGCCGGGCGACCCAGCGGGCGGTCGGTTCCCAGAGCCCGGAGAAGTCGTCGGCGCGGACCCGCTCGTCGAACTTCTGCCAGCGGTAGCTGCGGTAGGGCGCGAGCAGCACACCGTCGGTCGGTGGGGACCACGTCCGCTCGGTGCCGTCGGCGAGGGTGACGCGGGCGGAGAAGCCGACCGAGAAGCCGCGCGGGTCCGGGGCGAACAGCGCCCAGTCCTGGTCGAGGCCGAGGGGTAGCAGCACCCGGCCGACGGTCGGCCGCAGCTCGTCGCGCGGCCGCCCGGGCGGGAGGTTCCACAGCGCGACGCAGACCACCAGCACCGCCATGACGGCGGTGAGCAGCACCTGGCCGAGTGCGCTCTGCTCGAAGCGGGTCCCCACGAGCGGAGAGTGTGAACTACTCCGGCGGTCCGAGGGGGAAGGTCGCGTGGTCCGCGCCGTCGACGACGAGGACGGCCTCGGGTGGCGCGGTGCGCAGCGGCACCCGGTGCGGGCCCTCGACCTGGAGCCGGGGCTCGGCGACGACCGCCTGCGCCTCGGGCCAGCGCAGCGCGAGAGACGCCGCGAGCCCGCGCACCTCGGCCTCCTGGTCGACGACGCCGTGCATCTCGGAGAACGTCAACGGGAAGGAGTCGACCCCGGCGAAGAACCAGCGCAGCTCCTCGACGTCACCGTCGTCGACGCGGCCGGCGCTCGCGGTGAGCAGCGGCACCCGGCCGTCGACCTCGGGGACGCGGAGCAGGACCTCGATGATCATGACGCGCGCTTACCCCTCGGCAAGGCCTTCCTAACCACGACTAGCCTCCGGTCACGTGAGAGCCCTCGTCATCGGCACCGGAGCCCGTGAGCACGCGCTGTGCCTCGCCCTGTCGCGCGACCCGGCGGTGACCGCGCTCGCGTGGGCGCCGGGCAACGGCGGCACGTCGGGCGTCGCCGAGCAGTTGGCCGTCGACCCCATGGACCCGGCTGCCGTCGCGGCGCTGGCGCAGGAGTGGGGCGCCGACCTCGTCGTCGTCGGGCCCGAGGCGCCGCTGGTCGCGGGGGTCGCCGACGCCGTCCGCGCGGCGGGGATCCCCGCCTTCGGGCCGAGCGCCGCGGCCGCGCAGATCGAGGGCAGCAAGAGCTTCGCCAAGGACGTCATGACGGCAGCCGGTGTGCCGACGGCCGCGTCGTCGACCTTCACCTCGGCCGACGACTGCGTCGCCCACCTGGCAGAGGCCTCTGCGCCGTACGTCGTGAAGGCCGACGGCCTCGCGGCTGGCAAGGGCGTCCACGTCGGGAGCGACCTCGCGGTGGCGCAGGCCTTCGCCCGCGACGTGCTCGCGGAGGCCGGGTCGAAGGCGGTCGTCGAGGGCTACCTCGACGGGCCCGAGGTCTCGTTGTTCGCCGTCACCGACGGCACGACCGTCGTGCCGTTGCTGCCGGCCCAGGACCACAAGCGGGTCGGTGACGGCGACACCGGCCCCAACACCGGCGGCATGGGTGCCTACGCACCGCTGCCGTGGCTGCCGGCGGGCACCGTCGAGCGGGTGCAGCGCGAGGTGCTGCAGCCGGTCGTCGACGAGATGCGCCGTCGCGGCACGCCGTTCTCCGGGTTGCTCTACGCCGGCCTCGCGATCACCGCCGACGGGCCGTCGGTCATCGAGTTCAACTGCCGCTTCGGCGACCCGGAGACGCAGGTCGTCCTCGCGCTGTTGGAGTCGCCGCTGTCCGCGCTGCTGCTCGCTTCGGCGACCGGCACCCTCGCCGAGCTCGGTCCGCTGGCCTGGCGCGACGGCTCTGCGGTGACCGTCGTGGTGGCCGCAGAGGGCTACCCCGGGACGCCCGCGTCCGGTGACGCGATCGAGATCGGCGACCTGCCCGCGGGTGTCGACGTGCTGCACGCGGGGACCGCCGTCGTCGATGGCGCGGTGGTCGCGAGCGGCGGCCGCGTCCTGTCGGTGACCGCCGTCGCACCGTCCCTGTCGGACGCCCGAGTGCTGGCCTACGACGGCGTCGCCCGGGTCTCACTGCGGGGCGGCTTCTCCCGCTCCGACATCGCGCTGAAGGCCGTCGAGGGCGCGATCACCGTGCCACGGGCCTAGTGGGAGACTGGCCCGCCCACACGTCGTACTGCCTGCTAGGAGCCCCGCTGTGATCGAGCGCTACACCCTGCCCGAGATGGGGCGGGTCTGGAGCGAGGCCCACAAGTACGAGCTGTGGTGCCAGGTCGAGACGCTGGTCCTCGAGGTGCACGCGGAGGCCGGGACGGTCCCCGCGGACTGCGTCGAGCCGGTACGCCGCGCGACGCCGCCGACGCCCGAGGCCGTCGCCGAGATCGAGGCCGTGACGCAGCACGACGTCATCGCGTTCCTGTCGGCGTGGGCCGACAACACGTCGCCGCGCGAGGCGGCGGCCTACGTCCACTTCGGCATGACCTCGTCGGACCTGCTCGACACCGCGCTCGCCCTGCAGCTCGTCGAGGCCACCGACATCCTGCTCGTGAAGCTGGATGCCCTCGTCGCCGCGATGCGCGACCTGGGCCTCGCCCACAAGGACTCCGTGCGGGTCGGGCGCACCCACGGCATCCACGCCGAGCCGACGACCTGGGGGCATCGGGTCGCCGACCTCGCCTTCGCGATGGCCCGCTCCCGCGACCGGCTGCGCGCGGCCCGCGCCGCCGTGGCGGTCGCGAAGATCTCCGGCGCGGTCGGGACCTACTCCAACATCGACGCCTCCGTCGAGGTGGCAGTGGCAGAGCGGCTGGGACTCACCCCGGCACCCGCGGCGACGCAGGTCGTCATCCGCGACGGCATCAGCGAGTGGGTGTCGGCGCTGGCTATCATCGCCACCGTCTGCGAGGCCTTCGCCCTGGAGGTGCGGCACGGCCAGCGCACCGAGGTCCGCGAGCTGTGGGAGCCGTTCGGCAAGGGCCAGAAGGGCTCGTCGGCCATGCCCCACAAGAAGAACCCGATCGCCTCGGAGCGCATCGCCGGCATGGCCCGCGTCGTGCGCGCCGCCGTCGTCCCTGTCATGGAGGGCATCCCGCTCTGGCACGAGCGCGACATCAGCCACTCCTCGACCGAGCGGATCGCGCTGCCCGACGCCTCGATCGCTACCGACTACCTGCTCCACCTCACGACCCGCCTCGTGACCGGCCTGGTCGTCGACACCGACCGGATGCGCCACAATCTCGAGTCCTCCGGCGGGCTCATCTACACCTCGACCGTCCTGCTCGAGCTCGTCGAGACCGGTCTCTCCCGCGAGGACGCCTACTCCTTCGTGCAGTCGGCCGCGATGACGACGTGGGAGACCGGCACGCCGTTCCGCGCGACGTTGACGGCCGCCGCAGCCGAGAAGGGCGTGACCCTCGACGAGGCGCGGCTCGACGAGGTGTGCCGGCCGGAGCGCTACCTCGAGCGGCTCGCCCCCGTCTTCGAGCGGCTCGCTGCCCTGAGCTGAGCCGGTCCTGGGTAGAACTGCTCAGGCGCGCGGCCGCGCGAACCGGCACGGTGGTCCCATGACCGCCGGACCTGGCTACTACGGACCGCCCGCGGACGACCTGCGGGCGCCGGTCCGCCCGCTGCCAGCCGGCCAGCCGGCGGGACGGCGTGACCCGGTCGAGCCGTGGCGGGTGCTGCTCGTTGTCCTCGGCTGCCTGGTCGGCCCACCCGCCGGCGCGGTCGCCGGCTTCTTCGGGGCGGTCACCTACAGCGGCTGCTTCTTCTCCTGCGACGACCCGCAGCCGGTGCTCGGTGCGTCGCTCGTGCTGCTCGGGCTGGCCTTGCTGCTGGCCGGTCCGCTGCTCGCAGCCGCGCTGATCCGCCGCGCCGCCGCGGTCGGCCTGGCCGTGCTCGGCATCCCGGTCGGGCTCGTCGTCGGGTTCGCGGCCCTGCGGTTCGGTGTCGTGTGACCGGCGCCGACCCACGATCGGTGACGGTGCGCTCCGTCGTCGGGTGGGTGGTGGTGGCCGTGCCGGTCGCCGCCGTCGGGCTGGGCTTCCTCGCGGTCGTGGCCTTCGCGGTCGCGATGCTGAAGGCGCTGTCGGTCGGCTTACCCGCCTGCGGGAGACTGCCCGCGTGACGCTCCCGCTCCCGCTCGTCCACCGCGGCAAGGTCCGCGACCTCTACGCCGTCGGAGATGACCAGCTGCTCCTGGTGGCCAGCGACCGGCTCTCGGCGTACGACGTGGTGCTGCCCACCGCCGTCCCGGACAAGGGAGCGGTCCTCACCGGGCTGTCGATGTGGTGGTTCGCGCAGCTCGAGGACCTCGTGCCGCACCACGTCGTGGCGCACCGGGTGTCGGACTACCCCGCCGAGCTGCAGGAGCACCGGGCCGAGCTGCAGGGCCGGTCGATGCTGTGCCGGCGGCTCGAGATGGTGCAGGTCGAGTGCGTGGCGCGTGGCTACCTCGCCGGTGGTGGGCTGACCGACTACCAGCGCACGGGTGTCGTCAGCGGGATCGCGCTGCCGCCCGGGCTCGTCGACGGGTCGCGGCTGCCCGAGCCGGTCTTCACGCCGTCGACGAAAGCGCCCGTCGGTGAGCACGACGAGCCGATGACCTACCCCGAGGTCGAGGCGCTCGTCGGCGCCGACCTCGCTGCGCGGCTGCGCGACGTCACCCTCGCGGTCTACTCCCGTGGCGTCGCGCTGGCCGCCGACGCCGGCATCGTGCTGGCTGACACCAAGGTGGAGCTCGGCCTCGACCCCTCCGGCGGGCTCGTCCTCGCCGACGAGGTCCTCACCCCGGACTCCTCGCGCTTCTGGCCGCTGGAGACGTGGGAGCCCGGCCGGCCGCAGCCGTCCTACGACAAGCAGTACGTCCGCGACTGGCTCGTCGCCTCCGGCTGGGACAAGACCCCGCCGGGGCCGGAGCTCCCGGCCGAGGTCGTGGAGCAGACCCGCGCGAAGTACGTCGAGGCGTTCGAGCGCCTCACCGGCTCGTCGTTCGACACCTGGCTGCGCGACTCCGCCTGACCCGCGCCCCCCGCGGCCCCACCCCGCGGCCCCACCCCGCGGTGATCTTCGCCCTCTTGCGATTCGCTGAGCGTGCGGAGTCGCAAGGCGGCGAAGATCGTCAAAGTCGGGGCTGTGGACGAGCGCTCCACGCCCGCGTCGACCGCCAGAGTCGGCCCATGGAGCTCACGGTGCTCACCTGGAGTGAGCTGGTGGACGAGATCGGTACGCCGCACCTCGCGCGCGAGGCCCTCGAGGGGCAGGCGTGGCGGCGCGTGATGCGCGATGCCTACGCGCCGGCGGAGATGCCCGACGACCCCGAGACCCGATTGGCCGCGGCGCGCAAGGTGCTGCCTGACGATGTGGTGCTCAGTCACTGGGCGGCGCTGTGGGTGCTCGGCTGCGACGTCCTGCCGCGCGGCCGGGACGGACTCGACCTGTCGACGTGCTGGTCCCACGCGGGCGTCACCTCACGGCGCGCCGCGGCCTGCGACCGCACAGCGCCCTCGTGCCCGACCACGAGCTCGTGGAGGTGGGCGGCGTGCTCGTCGTCTCCGCGACCCGCGCACCGGTCGACGTGTCCCGGGACTTCGGCGTGGTCGAGGGTGTGGCCTGCGGCGACGCCGCGCTCAGGTCAGGAGCGGCGACTCTCGACGGCATCGCCGCGTCGGTCGACGGTGCCGCAGGCCTGCGCGGGGTCGTCGCGGCGCGTCAGGCCCTGCCGCTCCTCAACGGGCGCAGCGAGTCGCTCATGGAGAGCCGCGTGCGGGTGAGCTACGTGCTCGAGGGCGACATCCACATGGAGCCGCAGGTGGATCTCTACGACTCCGACGGGGTCCACCGCGGTCGCGCCGACCTCTACCTGAAGGGTGTGGTCGTCGAGTACGACGGGCGCGCCGAGCGACTCGAGAAGGTGAAGTTCGTGGGCGACCGACGCCGGCAGGGCGGTCTCAGCGACCTCGGGCTCGAGATCCGCCAGGTCACCTCCGATGACTACTACCGGCAGAGCGCGGCGTACCGGATCGGTGTCGTGCGGCGAGCACTGGCGAAGGCCGGCTCGCGCGCGCACCGACGGCACGTGGTTCTTCGGCCCCGACACGCTGCGGGCACCCCGGATGCGCCCGTTGCCGACGCGGGCGGGCCTGCGCGGTGAGTCGGCCGCGTGACCGTGCCGGCCCGCCTGATCAGACTGAGCGGACCGTGAAGTCCTCAATGACCGGGTTCGCGAGCAGGGTCTCGGCGATCTTGGTGGCCTGGGTGAGCGCCTCCTCGGCGTCGGCAGCCTCGAGCTGCAGCTCGATGTGCTTGCCGATGCGCAGGCCGGCAGCGGGCGCGAAGCCCAGGCTCGGCAGGGCGTTGGAGACGGCCTGACCCGCGGGGTCGAGGATCTCCGGCTTCAGCATCACGTCGACGACGACCTTGTGGAGGCTCACACCTCCACGCTACCGGCTCCCCCCGCGCCCGTTCCCGTCGGTGATCTTCGCCTCGTTGCGGCTCGCCACGCTCACGGAAACGCAACAGGGCGAAGATCAGCGCGGGGGTTGGGGGGTCGGGGCGCGGTGAGGGGCCTGGCGGCTGGTCACGGCGCGGGTCAAGGGGTGGGCCAGGGGGTAGGGATGGGGTGTGGAGATCAAGTTGACGCTCGCGCTACCCCGGGACGGCCTGTCGGTGCCGGTGGTGCGCAGGGTGCTGAGCACCTCCCTGCACTCGCTCGGCGTCACGGCCGAGGTCGTGTCCGACATCGAGGTGGCCCTGACCGAGGCGTGCACCAACGTGCTCGACCACGTTGCCGACGGCGAGGAGTACGAGGTGTCCGCGGGCATCAACGGCTCGGAGTGCCTCATCGAGGTGCGCGACGCCGGGAGCGGCTTCGACCACGCCCAGCACGGGTTCGCCGAGGCGGCCGCGAGCGCCGAGGGCGGCCGCGGCATCCAGCTGATGCGGGCCCTCGTCGACCGGGTGCAGTTCGAGAGCGTCCCGGGCGACGGCACGATCGTGCATCTCGAGAAGCGCCTCACGTGGCGCCCCGGCTCCCCCATCGCGCTGATGCACGAGAGCACCGCCGTGACGCGCAACGGACCGTGGAGCGATGCCGAGCGCCAGGAGCGGCGCCTCGACGAGCAGCTCGACGGGGTGGCCCCGACACCGGTCTGACCCCACCGCGACCGCCGGTAGTCTGGCGTCGTGAAGATCGGCGTCGTCACGTTCCCCGGCAGCCTCGATGACCGTGACGCGCAGCGCGCCGCACGGCTGGCAGGCGCGGAGGCGGTCCAGCTCTGGCACGCCGACGCGAGCCTGCACGACGTCGACGCGGTGGTGCTGCCCGGCGGCTTCTCCTACGGCGACTACCTGCGCTGCGGCGCGATCGCCCGCTTCGCCGCCGTCATGGAGACGATCGTCGACGCAGCCAAGGGCGGCCTGCCGATCCTCGGCATCTGCAACGGCTTCCAGGTGCTGTGCGAGTCGCAGCTGCTGCCGGGCGCCCTGACCCGCAACCAGCACCTGCACTTCGTCAACCGCGACCAGCAGCTGCGCATCGCCAACGCGACCACGACCTGGACCCGCGGCTACGACGAGGACCAGGTCATCACGATCCCGGTCAAGAACGGCGAGGGCGCCTACGTCGCCGACGAGCGGACCCTCGACGCCCTCGAGGCCGAGGGTCGCGTCATCGCCTACTACGTCGGCGGCAACCCCAACGGCTCCCTGCGCGACATCGCCGGCATCACCAACGAGGCCGGCAACGTCGTCGGGATCATGCCGCACCCCGAGCACGCCGTGGAGGCCCTCACCGGTCCCGGCACCGACGGCCTGACCTTCTTCACCAGCGTCCTCAAGGAGCTCGTCCAGTGACCGACACGGTCAAGGCCGCGGAGGCCACCCCCGACGAGCAGCAGCCCTACGCCGAGCTGGGCCTCAAGCCCGAGGAGTACGACGAGATCCGCCTCGTCCTCGGCCGGCGGCCCACCCAGTCCGAGCTCGCGATGTACTCGATCATGTGGAGCGAGCACTGCTCCTACAAGAGCTCCAAGGTCCACCTGCGGCAGTTCGGCCAGATCCCCAAGGGCGACCGGATGCTCGTCGGCATGGGCGAGAACGCCGGCGTCGTCGACGTCGGTGAGGGCCTCGCCGTCACCTTCAAGGTCGAGTCCCACAACCACCCGAGCTACGTCGAGCCCTACCAGGGCGCCGCGACCGGCATCGGCGGGATCGTCCGCGACATCCTCACCATGGGCGCCCGCCCGATCCTCGTCATGGACCCGCTGCGCTTCGGCGACGCCGACCACCCGGACACCAAGCGGGTCTTCGGCGGCATCGTCGCGGGCATCGGCGGCTACGGCAACTGCCTCGGCCTGCCCAACGTCGGCGGCGAGGTCGTCTTCGACCCGAGCTACCAGGGCAACCCGCTCGTCAACGCGCTCTGCCTCGGCGTCCTCAAGGCCGACCGGATCCAGCTGTCGGCAGCCAAGGGCGTCGGCAACGTCGTCGTCCTCCTCGGCGCCAAGACCGGCCGCGACGGCATCGGCGGCGTGAGCGTCCTCGCCAGCGCGACCTTCGAGGAGGACGGTCCCGTCAACCGCCCCGCGGTCCAGGTCGGCGACCCCTTCATGGAGAAGCTGCTCATCGAGGCGTGCCTCGAGATGTTCGACGCCGACCTCGTCGACGGCATCCAGGACCTCGGCGGCGCGGGCCTCACCTGCGCCCTCACCGAGACCAGCGCGGCGGGGAAGTCAGGCATGGTCGCCCACCTCGACCGGGTGCCCCTGCGCGAGGCCAGCATGGAGCCGCACGAGGTGCTCGCCAGCGAGTCGCAGGAGCGCATGCTCGCGATCGTCGAGCCGGCCAAGCTCCAGCAGGTGCTCGACATCGCCGCGAAGTGGGGCGTGCTGGCCACGGCCATCGGTGAGGTCGTCGAGGGCGATCGCCTGCAGGTCCTGTGGCACGGCGAGGTCGTTGTCGACGTCCCGCCCGGCAGCCTCGCCGACGACGGCCCCGTCTACGAGCGGCCGATCCAGCGGCCCGCCGACCTCGACGCGCTGCGCGCGACACCGCTGCCGTCGTACCCCCAGGTGACCACCGAGCTGCTGCTGCAGATGGTCGCGAGCCCCAACCTCTGCAGTCGCCGCTGGGTCACCGAGCAGTACGACCGCGTCGTCCTCGGCAACTCCGTGCTCGCCTGGCCCGAGGACGCCGGCGTCGTGCGGCTGTCGGAGGAGACCGGGCTCGGCGTCGCGCTGTCGACCGACGGCAACGGCCGCTACACCCGCCTCGACCCCTACGCCGGTGCGCAGCTCGCGCTCGCCGAGGCCTACCGCAACGTCGCCGCCACCGGTGCCGTGCCGATCGCGGTCACCAACTGCCTCAACTTCGGCAGCCCCGAGGACCCCGAGGTGATGTGGCAGTTCGCCGAGGCGACCCGCGGCCTCGCCGACGCCTGCACCGTGCTGGAGACCCCGGTCACCGGCGGCAACGTGAGCTTCTACAACTCCACCGCAGGCACTCCGATCAACCCCACCCCCGTCGTCGGGGTGCTCGGGCTGTTCGACGACGTGGCGCGGCGGACCCCGATGG
The DNA here is from genome assembly GCA_030697205.1 of Mycobacteriales bacterium. Lineage (NCBI taxonomy): Bacteria > Bacillati > Actinomycetota > Actinomycetes > Mycobacteriales > Mycobacteriales bacterium. The sequence goes on along the minus strand of JAUYQP010000041.1, from coordinate 60,943 downwards.
GCTTCCAGGCCGAGGGCGCGACGCTGCTGCTGCTCGGTGACACCCGCGACGAGCTCGGCGGCAGCGAGTGGGCCTGGGCCATGCACCGCCACCTCGGCGGCACCCCGCCGACGGTCGACCTCGCGCGCGAGAAGCTGCTCGCCGAGGTGCTCATCGCCGGCTCCCGCGACGGCATGCTCGACAGCGCCCACGACCTCTCCGACGGCGGCCTCGCGCAGGCCCTCGTCGAGGCCTGCCTGAAGAACGGCGTCGGGGCGCGGGTCGTCCTGCCCGCCGGACTGAGCCCCTTCGTCCAGCTGTTCAGCGAGTCCGCCGGGCGCGCGCTCGTCAGCGTGCCTCGGTCGGAGGAGCTGCGCTTCACTGAGATGTGCGACGCCCGCGGGCTGCCGGTCACTCGGCTCGGTGTCACCGACGGCGACAGCCTCGATGTGCAGGACGTCCTGACCGTGCCGGTCGCCGAGCTGCGCACCGCCCACGAATCGACGCTGCCCGCGCTGTTCGGCCCGCTGGCCGGCGCGACCCCCACTGCCCCGGCGGGCCCCGCGCTCTGACGACGACGCCCCGCGCGCCCCTGGGGGGAGGGGCGGCGGGGCGGCGTCGGAGGGAGCTCTTACGGGCGGCCGGTCTCCGCGGGCTTGCCGGCGTCGGTGGGCTTGCCGGTCTCGGCGGGCTTGCCGGCGTCCGTGGGCTTGCCCGCGTCCGATGGCTTGCCGGCGTCGGAGGGCTTCCCTGCGTCGGCCGGCTTGCCGGGGGCCGCAGCCAGCGTCGTCACGCAGAAGGCGTCGACGCCCTCGGCGCCACCGGCAGCCGTGATGAGCACGGTGAAGGCGGGGTTCTCCAGGGCCTTGCCACTGCTGTCCTTCACGCCTGAGGTGTAGGCGCGGCACAGGCCGACGAGGTTCGGCGACGGGCTCGCGGACGGCGTGGCCTCGACGGTCTCGACCTCGTCGGCCTTCTCGGTCTTGTCAGCCTTCTCAGCCTTCTCGGCAGCGGGGGCACCGAAGGCGCTGTGGGCGACCTCCTGGGCCGGGTCGGGCAGCGTGCCGGTCGCACCGGCGAGGGTGACGGCGCCGACGGCGGCGGTCGCAGCAGTGGCCGCGAGGGCGGTCTTGGTGGCCACGAGAACGGCGAGGAACGCGGGCATGCGGGATCTCCTGGGGGTCTCTGCGGCGAACCAGGTCACGGCCTGGGACATCCCGACGAGCTCGTCGGACCGCGCGGGCGCGGCAGCGTCGGACAGCAGCGCGTGCAGCGCGGTGCCCTCCTCGGCGAGGGGCTCGTCTGGTGCTCGGTGGAAGGTCATCTCGCCCCTACAGCGCCGTGGGTCCCGGATGTGTCACACCCTGCTCCTCGAGGACCTGTGCCAAGCGCGCCAGCCCGCGTGATGTCGCCATCCGCACCGCCCCCGCGCGCTTGCCCAGGACCTTCGCGGCGGCAGGTGCGTCGAGGCCCACGACGACGCGCAGCAGCACCGCCTCGGCCTGGTCGGCGGGCAGCGTGGCGATGAGCGCCAGCGCGCGCCGCGTCGCGATCGCCTGCTCGGCGTCCTCCGCCGCGTCGGTCACCTGTCCCTCCGGGAGCAGCGACGGGTCCCATGCGTCGCTGGGGCGCCGGCCACGGGCCCGCAGGTGGTCCAACGCGCGGTGGCGGCCGATCCCGACGACCCATCCCCGGAAGTCGTCGGCGTCACCGCGGAAGCGGCCGAGGTCCCGCGTCACCTGCAGCCACGTCTCCGACGCGACGTCGGGAGCCTCGTCGCCGACCCGTGCGGTGAGGAAGCGCAGCAGCCGGGGCGCGACGTCGGCGTAGAGCAGCTCGAAGGCGCGGACGTCTCCGCCGCGCGCCTTCGTCACCGCCTCGTCGAGCTCCACGTCACCCACTGTCCTCGGCACCGGGTCAGGCGCACTGGAGATAGCGTCGGACCGTGGCCAGGGAGCAGGAGTACGACGGGGTGCGACGCGCGCTCGACGCGCAGTGGGGCCGGCTGCTCGCTGCCCTGCCGGGCCTCGACCCCGCCGCCGACAGCAGGGTCGCGGGCTGGACCGTCCGCGAGGTCGAGGCGCACCTCACCGCGACCACGGCGGGGCTCGCGACCCTGCTGGAGCAGCCCGCGCCGGGGTCGCCGCCGACCGGCGTCACCCAGTGGGCGGCCGCGCTGCCCGGTCTCGCGGCGCTGGTCGACGAGCAGGCCCGCGCGACCTCGCCCGACCTCGCGGGCGCCGTGGCCGCAGCGCGAGAAGCCCTCGACGGGCAGCCCCCGACCCGGCTGGTGCAGCAGCGCACCGGTACCCACACCCTGCTCGACGCGCTGCGCTTCCGGCTGGTGGAGGGCGTCGTGCACGGCCTCGACCTCGGGGTGGAGGCCGACCCGGTCGCCAAGCGCTACGCCGTCAAGCTCCTCGTCGAGGTGCTCCAGGAGCGCGCGCCGGGACACGCGGTCGAGCTGCGGATCCCGCCGTACACCGCGGTGCAGGTCGTCGAGGGCCAGCCCGGTCAGAACCGTCACACGCGCGGCACCCCGCCGAACACCGTCGAGGTCGACCCCGTCGCCTGGCTCGACCTCGCGACCGGCCGGACGACCTGGGGCGCCGCCGTCCGCAACGGCAGCGCGCGGGTGCGCGGCGACCGGGCGGACCTGTCCGAATGGCTGCCTCTGCTGACCTAGACCTAGTGTGTGACGCCCGTCACCCTCCCGAGAGGTGTCCACGTTGAAGGAGCTCGTCTGGCACCGGCAGCTGCTGCCGGCCATCAGCCGCAACGCGTCCCGACCGTTCGTCACCGACACGGGCGCGGGGACCGAGACCACCTACGGCGAGCACGGCAGCCGGGTGCTGCGGCTCGCCTCGGCGATGCGCAAGGAGCTCGGGCTGACCGCCGAGGACCGCTTCGGGGTGCTGAGCCTCAACAGCGCGAGGGTCGAGGAGCTCTATCACGCGGGCCTGCTGGGTGCGGGTGTCGTCAACCCGCTGAACCTGCGCTTCGCACCGCGCGAGCTCGTCCACGTGCTGTCCGACAGCGCCTGCAAGGTGGTCTTCGTCGACGCGCTCTTCGCACCGGTCATCGACGGCATCCGCGAGGCCGCCAGGATCCAGACCGTGGTGCTCATGGGCGAGGGCGACGTGCCCCACGACGTGTCCTTCGAGGATCTCGTCGTCTCCGGCGAGGAGATCGCGCTGCCCGAGCCGGAGGAGGACGCGCCGGCGCTGCTGATGTACACCGGCGGCACCACCGGTCTGCCCAAGGGTGTGCTGCTCGACCAGCGCGCGATCGTGCTCACGAACTACCACATCCAGATGACCGTGCGGATCGACCCCGACGAGGTCTACCTCGCGCAGGTCCCGATGTTCCACGCCGCGTCGATGGGCGCGATCCTCACCGTCCCCGTCGTCGGCGCGCGCCTCGTGACGGTGCCGTTCTTCGACCCGGGCGCCGTGCTCGCGGCGATGACCGAGCACCGGCCGACCAACACGATCATGGTCCCGACGATGATTGCGATGACCTTCGCCCACCCGGCGTACGACGCTGCCGCTCTGTCGTCGCTGCGGCGGATGACCTACGGCGCCTCGCCCATGCCGCGGCCGGTGCTCGACCGGCTGCGCCGGGATGCACCGGAGCTCGAGCTGTTCCAGGGCTACGGCATGACCGAGAGCGCGGCGCTGGTCAGCGTCCTGCTGCCGGCCGACCACGACCGTGAGGACAAGGTCGGCTCGGCCGGTCGGGCCGTCGCGGGCACCGTCATCACGGTGCAGGACGAGCACGGCACCGTCCTGCCGACCGGTCAGGTCGGCGAGGTCTGCGTGCGCGGCGGGCAGCTCATGCGGGAGTACTGGCGCCGGCCGGAGGAGACCGCCGCGGCGTTCCGCGACGGCTGGTACCACTCCGGCGACGCGGGCTACCTCGACGACGAGGGCTACCTCTTCCTGGTCGACAGGACCAAGGACATGATCGTGACGGGTGGCGAGAACGTCTACTCCACCGAGGTCGAGCAGGCCGTCGCCTCCCACCCGGCGGTCGCCCAGGTCGCCGTGGTCGGTGTACCCGACGACGTCTGGGGCGAGGCCGTCCACGCGATCGTCGTGCTGCACCCGGGTGGGGAGGTCACCGGAGAGGAGCTCGTCGCGCACGCCAAGGAGCTCATCGCGGGCTACAAGGTGCCGAAGGCCGTGACCTTCCGCGAGGAGCCGCTGCCGTTGTCGGGCGCGATGAAGGTCCTCAAGCGCGAGCTGCGCGCACCCTTCTGGGAAGGCCGTGAGCGGGCCGTCAACTGACGGTCCGGTCGCCGGGCGGGCCGTCGGTCACGAGCCGGCGCAGGACACCAGCCGCAGCGTGCGGTCGCCGGTGACGATGACCTCCGCGCCGGTGCGCGCGCGCCAGTCGGCGAGCTCCTCCGCGAGGTCGTCGCGCGCGGTCTGGCTCTCCATCACGACCGCGACGACCGTGCAGGTCTCGTCGCCGTCGGTGAAGGTCGCGTAGCGGTCGCCGTCCCAGCCCAGGTGCGGGCCGTCCTGCGTCGGGTCGGCCGGCACCAGCAGCGAGAGCCCGGCCGCGCCGAGCACACCCTGGTCCACCCGCTTCCCGCTGCTCGTCGGCGTCTCGACCTCGACCGGCTCGAGGTCCTCACCGTCGGGCTCGAGCACCTGCTCGGTGGTCGTCGGCGGCGTCTCGAAGGCCGCGTCGAGCCGGGCCTGACCGCCGCTCTTGAGCAGCGCCTCGACGTAGGGCTGGCCCGCGAAGTAGGGGAAGCCGAGTAGCAGGTCGACGATGCCGGGCTCGCGGTCGGAGCCCGCGAAGCGGCGCTGCTCCTCCGCGTCGATCGCTGCCTGCACGTCCCCGGGACGCGAGTCGTAGTAGGCCGTCTCGACCCGGGTGGCGTCGCCCTCGACCAGTGACTGGAAGCCGCTGAAGCGCTCGTCGTCGGCGTCGCGTAGGTCCGGCCGGTCGAGGTCGAAGCGCTGGTCCTGCAGGGCGTGGACGAGCTCGTGGACGAGCACCATCTCGACGTAGGGGTCGATGCTGCTGCCCCGGACGAACAGCTCGTCGCTCTCCTGGTCGTAGAAGCCGACGACCCCGTCACCGAGGGCCTCGTCGACGACCGCGTCGAGGTCGTCGTCGGGGTCCAGCAGGCCGAGCGCCGTCAGGGTGGCCCCGGCGTCGCCCTCCTCCTCGTCGTCCTCGACCTCGCTGCCGCCGCCGTAGAGCGCGTCGAGGAAGCGCTCGTCGTCGAGGACCCGCGCGTCGACCGGCTCGGTGAAGGCCAGACCGCGCTCCTGCTCGACGTAGGCGACGAGGTCGGGCAGCCGGCGCTCGAGCTCGGCCTGCGCTGCGGTCAGGTCGACCGTCTCCTCCTCGGCGAGGCGCACGACGGCGAGGCTGCTGCTGGCGAAGAGCACGAGCAGGCCGGCGATCGCGACGACGAGCACGTCGGTCGTGAGCCACGACCAGGTGCGGGTCCCGGTGTGCGCCTCCCCGGTGGGTGCGCCCCACGACGTCGCCGGTCGGTCGGGTGCGGCCCACGGGTCGGGCGTCGGTGCGGTCACCCCTCCATCGTCGCTGCTCACGCGCCCGGACGCGCGACGGCCCGGCACCGGGAGGGGGTCCGGTGCCGGGCCGCGGCGGTGATCCGCTACGTCAGCAGGACCGGCGTGCTCGCGTAGCGCTCCTCCATCGCCATGTCCTGCAGCACGACGTAGTAGGTGCCGGCCACACCGGTGACCGGGGTGTCGATGTGGGAGTTGCCGTTGCCGACGCCGTTGGTCGTGAGGGTTCCCGTCGGGGTGCACATACCGTCCTGCGCGAGGAAGACCATGAAGGTCTCGTTGGGGTCGGCCTTCTTCAGCGACACCTCGCCCACCACCTTGGTCACCGCACCCACCTTGCCGGGTGCGTTGAGAATCGCGAAGCCGAAGGCGTCGCCGGTGTCGGCGTCCTCGCTGCCCGCCTCCTCGCACTGCTCCTCGACCTCGGTCGTGACGGCGGACAGGGCCCGCTTCTGGGCGCCCTGGCCATCCGGCGTGCCGGCGAGGGTGGACGACATGCCGGTGACGGCAAGGGCCAGGACCGAGGCGCTGATGAGGACTCGCGTCACGTGCTCTCCTTGTGAGGGGGGATCTGCGTGGCTGGGAGCGCGGCATCGGTGCCGCACCACGACCGTTCGGGATTCGACAGAGCCGCCGCGCGACCTCTCCGCGATGTCCGTTTCTGGCGCGGGCGACAGGGGGGTCTGGCAACGGCGACAGGGCCTGTGATCCCCGTCTCGCAGCGGTCTCAAACGCGGTTCGCAGCAGCTTCGTACGAAGAGCGGCGAGGCAGCCCCGGTGCGGCCCGCCGCTACACTCTGGCCGCAGGCTTCCCCACCCTCCCGATCGCCCGAGGAGCCCCCGCGTGCCCGCAGCACACGGCCCTGTCGACACCCTCGACGAGACGCTCTACGAGCCCGAGCGACCGGTCGGCGAGGAGTGCGGCGTCTTCGGCGTGTGGGCTCCCGGCGAGGACGTCGCGAAGCTCACCTACTACGGCCTCTACGCGCTGCAGCACCGCGGCCAGGAGGCCGCCGGCATGGCGGTCAGCGACGGCGCCGCCGTGCTGGTCTACAAGGAGCTCGGCCTGGTCGCGCAGGTCTTCGACGAGGCCACCCTCGGCAGCCTCAAGGGCCACCTCGCCATCGGCCACTGCCGCTACTCCACCACCGGGTCCTGCACCTGGGAGAACGCCCAGCCGAGCTTCCGCACCCTGCCCACCGGCGGGTCGCTGGCGCTGGGCCACAACGGCAACCTCACCAACACCACCGACCTGGCCCGCCGGGTCCGCGAGTTGGGCCGCGCGCAGGACGCGATGGGCGCCACCAACGACAGCGACCTCATCACCGCGCTGCTCGCCTCCTGCTCCGACCGCTCGCCCGAGGCGGCCGCGATGGAGGTGCTGCCGACCCTGGTCGGGGCGTTCTCGCTGGTCTTCATGGACGAGCACACGCTCTACGCCGCCCGCGACCGCCACGGCGTGCGCCCCCTGGTGCTCGGCCGGCTCGAGCGCGGCTGGGTCGTGGCGTCGGAGACCGCGGCGCTCGACATCGTGGGTGCGTCCTTCGTCCGCGAGGTCGAGCCGGGCGAGCTGCTCGTCATCGACGAGCACGGCGTGCGCACCCAGCGCTTCGCCGAGGCGACCCCCAAGGGCTGCCTGTTCGAGTACGTCTACCTCGCCCGTCCTGACACCACGATCGCCGGCCGCTCGGTCTACGAGACCCGCGTAGAGGTGGGCCGAGTGCTGGCGCGCGAGGCGCCCGTCATCGCCGACCTGGTCATCCCGGTGCCGGAGTCCGGCACGCCCGCGGCCATCGGCTACGCCGAGGAGTCCGGCATCCCCTACTCCATGGGCCTGGTGAAGAACGCCTACGTCGGGCGGACCTTCATCCAGCCGTCGCAGACCATCCGCCAGCTCGGCATCCGGCTCAAGCTCAACCCGCTGCGCGAGGTCATCAAGGGCAAGAAGCTCGTCGTCGTCGACGACTCGATCGTGCGCGGAAACACCCAGCGCGCGCTCGTGCGGATGCTGCGCGAGGCCGGCGCCGCCGAGGTGCACGTCCGCATCTCGAGCCCGCCGGTCACCGACCCGTGCTTCTACGGCATCGACTTCGCGAGCAAGGCCGAGCTCGTGGCGAGCGGCCTGTCCGTCGACGAGATCCGCGCGTCGATCGGCTCCGACTCGCTCGCCTTCGTGACGCTCGAGGGCCTCACCGAGGCGAGCACCCGCCCGGCCGACACCCTGTGCCGGGCCTGCTTCACCGGCGACTACCCGATCCCCCTGCCGCACAGCGACATCATCGGCAACAAGCACCTGCTCGAGGGCCTCGACCGCACCGTGCGGGCCGACCACGAGCACCTCAACGACGGGACCACCGTGACCCATAACGGCATCGCGCCGGCCGACCCCCTCGATGCCCTCCTCCCCGGTGTCGGCGCGGAGGACGCGGTGCGCCGCCCGTGACCGCCTCCTACGCCGGAGCCGGCGTCGACATCGAGGCCGGCGACCGCGCCGTCGAGCTCATGAAGTCCAAGGTCGCCCGCGCGACCCGCCCCGAGGTGATCGGCGGCCTCGGCGGCTTCGCCGGGCTCTTCGAGCTCGACCTCGCTAAGTGGAAGCGCCCGCTGCTCGCGTCCTCGACCGACGGCGTCGGCACCAAGCTCGCGATCGCGCAGGCGATGGACAAGCACGACACCGTCGGCATCGACCTCGTCGGCATGGTCGTCGACGACCTCGTCGTCTGCGGTGCCGAGCCGCTGTTCATGCAGGACTACATCGCGGTCGGCCGGGTCGTGCCGGAGCGGGTCGCCGAGATCGTCGGAGGCATCGCCGAGGGCTGCCGGCTCGCCGGCTGCGCGCTCGTGGGCGGCGAGACCGCCGAGCACCCCGGCATGATGGCCGACGACCACTACGACATCGCCGGCACCGGGGTCGGTGTCGTCGAGGCCGACCAGGTCCTGGGCGCCGAGCGGATCCAGGCCGGCGACGTCGTCGTCGCGATGGCCTCGAGCGGCCTGCACAGCAACGGCTTCTCGCTTGTCCGCCACGTCCTCCTGCAGGGCGCGCGGATGCGGCTCGACGGCGTCGTCGACGAGCTGTCCGCCCCGCTCGGCGAGGCGCTGCTCGTACCGACCCGCATCTACGCCAAGGACTGCCTCGCGCTCATCGAGGAGACCGGTGTGCGGGCCTTCTCCCACATCACCGGTGGCGGGCTCGCGGCCAATCTCTCCCGTGTCCTGCCCGAGCACCTGACCGCCGTCGTGGACCGCACCACCTGGGCGGTCCCGCCGGTCTTCCAGCTGGTCCAGCAGCGCGGCCGCGTCGAGCAGGTCGAGATGGAGCGCACCTTCAACATGGGCGTCGGCATGGTCGCCGTCCTGCCGCCCGAGGACGTCGACCGGGCCCTCGCCCTGCTCACGGCCCGCCACGTCGAGGCGTGGGTCGCAGGCACCATCACCGACGAGCCCACCGGCGCCGCGCGCCTCGTCGGCGAGCACTCCCGCTGACCTGGGCCTGACGCCCAGGTCGTACGACGCACGACCCGGACAGGACGGTGTCGTCGTACGCAGGGCCGTCTCCGGACATGACGGAGGGCGGACCCGCGGGTCCGCCCTCCGTCACCGTCGCGTCAGCGCGCGGCGGGCTCGTCCTCGTCGTCCTCGTCGTCCTCGTCGGAGGCGTACGGGTCGGCGTAGTCGTCACCGTCGTCGGTGTCGTCGCTGGTGCTCGACGGGACGCTGGCGAACCCGCCCGCCTCGAGCTCGCGCTTGAGACGGTCGGGGTCGAGCGAGCCGGTGTTGTACTTCAGCTCGCGAGCGACCTTCGTCTGCTTGGCCTTCGCACGGCCGCGGCCCATAGGGCTCGACCCCCTCGCTCACGACAGGGGCGAGCAGCGCCCCGGACTCGGTTGGACCCGCAGCGGGCACCGCCCGCAGATCTTCCGGGTGGTGCTCGTGGGGGCAAGGCTACAGGAGCGGCGGCGCTCGCACGCGGCGGGGTGCCGAGCCTCACCTGGAGATGACCCAGAGGTGACGATGCCCTCGCCCGATCGCCCGCGCGAGCGGGACGTACCAGGACGAACCAGCGCGAGCCCGACGACACGCGGGACGGATTGCGGACACCGAGCAGGAACCGCGCTCCGAGGGGCGAACTCCCCAGGTGACCGATCAGCTCGGAGTCCCCCAGCAACCCCGACCGGGCACCACGACCAGCCATTCAGGAGCACTCATGCGCAGCCGTTCCGCCCTCGCCGTCTCGCTCGTCGGCATCGTCGCCGCGGGGTCGCTCGCTCCCGCGCTCGCCGCGCCGAAGAAGCCCGCTCCGATCAAGAAGACCTACACCGCGACGGCTCCCGTGCCGGACCCGACGCCGATCAGCGGAGAGACCGGTGGCAACTGCTCGCCGACGCTCGACCAGGCCAAGCACGAGGCGCCGTTCGCGATCCCCTACGCCGGGACGCTCAAGGTCGACCTCAACGGCTTCCAGGGCGACTGGGCGCTCGCCGTCCTCGACGCCAAGGGCGCCAAGATCGCCGATCACGACAACGACCTCGGGACGGCCATCGACGAGCCGTCCACGATCACCATCAAGCTCAAGAAGAAGACCACCGTCACGATCCGCGCGTGCAACTTCGCCGGTGGCCCGACCGCGACGGTCACCCTCCTCTACACGGCCAAGTAGTCCGTCCCCCAACTCCCCGAGAGGCCAGCCATGCACCGCCGTACCGCTCTTCTCGTCGCACCGCTCGTGCTTGCGGGCCTGGCAGCGGCGCCCGCTCTCGCGGCGCCCAAGCCCAAGCCGATCTCCAAGACCTACACGGCGACGGCGCTGCCGGACCCGACGTCGAACAACGTGGGCGAGGCGTGTGAGCCGCAGGTCAACCCGCTCGCGATCCACAGCGAGGCCTTCAAGGTCCCCGCCGCCGGAACCCTCGTCGTCAAGCTGGCCAACCAGCTCGACTGGCTCGTCGCCATCCGTCAGAACGGCGCCGTCGTGGCCTCGGCCGACGGCGCGAGCCCGGAGGTCGTCGAGTCGGTGTCGGTGAAGTTCAAGAAGGCCACCACGATCAGCATCGACACCTGCAACTTCGCCGGTGAGCCCTCGATCCAGGTCAGCTACACCTTCACCTACAAGTAGCCCATTCCGTCCGAGGCCGGCCGTCGCGAGAGGGCCAGCCTCTGATGTACCCGTCACCGCCCGCGAGCCCGATCGTTGTCTGCACTGACGAACCCAGCGCCTCGACGTCGAGGACACCCACCCCCCTCCGAGAGGCCAGCCATGCTCCGTCGTACCGCCCTGCTCGTCGCCCCGCTCGCCCTCGTCGGGCTCGCGGCCGCGCCGTCGATCGCCGCTCCCAAGCAGGTCAAGAAGTCCTACACCGCCACGGCGCCGGTCCCGGACGTCACCTTCGGCTGTGACGGGACGATCCCGATGAGCGTCCACGACGAGCCTTTCACCGCCCCGGCGGCCGGCAAGCTCGTCGTGAAGATGGTCGGCGGTGACCTCGACTGGGACCTCTACCTGTGGTCGCCCGAGCGTGACGAGCTGGCCAAGGACTTCACCCTCGCCAACAGCGTGGCCTCGCTCACGCTGAAGATGACCAAGGGCCAGAAGATCCTCATCACCGCCTGCAACGTCGGCGCCGTCGGCGACGCCGCCATGTCCTACACCTTCACCTACGCCAAGTGAGCCTCCACATGAACCGTCGTCTCGCCCTCGTGTTCGTCCCGGCCGTCGCCCTCGGCGTCGCGGCAGCACCGTCCTTCGCCGCGCCGAAGAAGCCCGCTCCGATCACCAAGACCTTCTCGGCGACCGCCACCCCCGACCCGACGCCCAACGTGACCGGTGCCTGCACCCAGGACGTGCCGGGTGGCGAGTTCGTCGAGCCGTTCACGGCGCCTGCGGCCGGCACGCTGAAGGTGGAGCTCACCGGCTTCCAGGGTGACTGGGACCTCTGCGTGCTCGACGCGAGCGGAAGCGTCATCGGCTCCTCGACGGGCTTCATCGAGGCGACCACCGAGGTCGTGCAGATCAAGCTCAAGAAGAAGACGGCGCTGCAGATCGTCGCGCAGAACGGCATCGGTGGCCCGACGGCCGCCGGCAAGTACACCTTCACCTACAAGTAGGTCGACGCACACGGTCTCGAGGCCGGCACTCCGGGGGGAGTGCCGGACTCGTCCCGTGTCTGGGGTCGCGCCCGTCAGGGCAGCAGGACCGAGCGCAGCCGGCCGACGTCGGCCATCCGGCGCTCCGCGAGCCGGTCCGCCGCGACCGCCGGCGGGACGCCGTCGGCGTCGGCGAGGCGGAAGACCTCGAGCGTCGTGTCGTAGATCCGGGCCGCCCCGGCCTTGGCCCGGTCGAAGTCGAAGACCGCGTGCAGCGCCTCGTCGCCGACCTGCACGACACCGCCGGCGTTGGCGACGTAGTCCGGGGCGTAGAGCACCCCGCGGTCGGCCAGCGCCTTCTCGATGCCGGGGTGGGCGAGCTGGTTGTTGGCCGCACCGCAGACGACCCGGGCCTGCAGGGCGGGCACGAGCTCGTCGGTCACCGAGGAGCCGAGGGCGCAGGGCGCGTAGACGTCGACGTCGAGCGTCGGCAGCGCGTCCACGGCGGCGACCTCGATGTCGGGGGACAGCGCCTGGGCGCGCTCGAGCGCGGCCTCGCTGACGTCGGAGACGACGACGCGGGCGCCGTCGGCGAGCAGGTGCTCGACGAGGTGGAACCCGACCTTGCCGACGCCCTCGACCGCGACCCGACGGCCGTGCAGGGTCGGCGCGCCCCAGGTGTGCTCGGCGGCCGCGCGCATCGCCTGGAAGACACCGAAGGCGGTGAGGACCGCGCTGTCGCCGGCGCCGCCCTGCTCGGGGGAGCGGCCGGTCGCGAAGCGGGTCTCGCGCGCGACGACGTCCATGTCCCGCACGTAGGTGCCGACGTCGCAGGCCGTGTAGTAGCGGCCACCGAGGGACTCGACGAAGCGGCCGAAGGCGCGCAGCAGCGCCTCGGTCTTGTCGCGGCTCGGGTCACCGAGGATGACCGCCTTGCCGCCGCCGAGGTCGAGCCCGGCGCAGGCGGCCTTGTAGGCCATCGCCTTCGACAGCTTGAGCACGTCGTCGAGCGCGGCGTCCTCGGAGGCGTAGGGGTAGAAGCGGGTCCCACCGAGGGCCGGGCCCAGCGCAGTGGAGTAGATCGCGATGATCGCCTTCAGGCCGCTCGCGCGGTCCTGGCAGAAGACCACCTGCTCGTGACCTGCGTCCTTGAGGTGGTCGGTGCGGTCGAACACGCCCATGTCGGGGCTCCTGAGGATGGTGGTGGCGCGCCCTCGTGAGGCCCGTCGGTCGGTGCGGGGGAGGTGTGCCCCGCGCTCACCAGGCTAGTCGCGGTGCAGGTGTGTGAGGATCGCTTCCGTGTTCACGGCCAGCCTGCGCGTCTACGAGCCGCTGGCTGCGTTCGACGGTGAGGAGCGCGAGCGCTGGCAGCGGCTCGCGGCGTCGGGCGAGGCCCGCAGCCGGGCCGAGAGCGCCCTGCTCGAGCACGAGGCCGGAGTCCGTGCGGTGGCCGCCGTGGTGCCGCGCTGCATCCCCGACGCCCCCGACAGCGCGTGGGTCCTGGAGCTCGACGGGGTCATGCTGGTCTGCCCGTGGCGGGTCCGCGAGCGGTCGTGGGAGGCGCTCGTCGACTTCCGCGAGGGGCTGCCCGAGGAGCTCGCCGACGCCTTCGTCCCCCGGGCCGTCGCCGACCAGGCCGAGCTTGCCGTGGAGGAGTGGCGCACCGCGCAGCCCGACGCCAAGAGCCACGTCCTCACCTGCACCTGGCAGGTGCCGCTGCGGTGGTTCGTCCTCGTCGAGGCCGACGAGCGGACCGTCTCGCTCGGCGAGGGCGCGGTCCGCACCGGCCGCGAGCTGGTCTACCGCACCGCGATGTCGCGAGCCCGTCGCCGCACGGCCCGGGCGCTCGCCGTCCTGCGTCGCACCGTCGACGACGGCGCCGTGACGCAGGGCGTGGAGGACCTCGCCCGCTGGCTCGAGGAGTTCCACCCGCGCTCGGTCGTCGAGCTCGACTACGGCGGCCTGGTGCACCTGCTCGACGACGCCGAGCTCCAGCAGGACGAGTCGGCCCGTGACGTGACCGACGCGCTGGCCGCCCTCACGGCTGGGCACCCCGAACGGGCGGCAGCGGCGTACTCCCGGGTCACGGCACGGATGAAGGCCCTACAGGCCGTCGAGACGGCCAACTGACTAGTCATTCCACTAGTCACAAGATGGTCCCGATGGGCCATAGCGAGCAAAGCGGACATCGCGCACTCTCTACTCAGCGGCCACGACGGACGCGACGCGAGAGGACCCCCGACATGAGCACCCGTACCCCCGACGCTGAGGCCCTGCTGACCCCGGCCGAGGTCGCCACGATGTTCCGTGTCGACCCCAAGACCGTCACCCGTTGGGCCAAGAGCGGCAAGCTCACCTCGATCCGCACCCTCGGTGGCCACCGCCGCTACCGCGAGGCCGAGGTGCGTGCCCTGCTCGCGGGCATCCCGCAGCCGCGCCCCGCTGGTCAGTAGCCCCACCCCTCGACCTCCGGGTCCGGTCCCCCTGTCCGGATCCTGAGCCTCCCGAAGGCGCGGCACCTCGCCCACCCCCAGAGGGCGCTGCGCGCGCGGGACCCCAACGGCGCTTCACCTCATCCCCCCGAGGTGGAGCGCCGTTCGGCGTCCTGGGGCAGGTACGACGAGAGCCGCCCCATGGCTCGGGGCGGCTCTTGCGGTGCGCGTGCTGTGTGGTTGTGGTCAGGGACGGGATCGAACCGCCGACCCCACGCTTTTCAGGCGTGTGCTCTACCAGCTGAGCTACCTGACCGGGCTGGTGCTGCTCTTGTGTCGCTTCTTGTGTCGTGCCGTGTGTGGTGCTGTGGCGACCCCGACGGGACTCGAACCCGCGACCTCCGCCGTGACAGGGCGGCGCGCTAACCAACTGCGCTACGGGGCCTGAGGACTTCCAGGCCTTCTTGCAATGTGCTGGTGGAACCGTGCCCCCAACGGGATTCGAACCCGCGTAGCCACCTTGAAAGGGTGGAGTCCTGGGCCGCTAGACGATGGGGACGGACCCGCCGGAGCAGGGCGTCTCCGCCGTCTGACCGTCAGGGACCGGGAAAGCATAGCGGAACCCCGGCGGGTGCTCTCAGGCGTTGCCTCAGGGGCTGTCGAGAACGTGGTGGCGCACAGAACCTGGCGCGGTTGTCCGATACCCCGACAGGTGAGCCCTGGGCGAGGGACACGCGGCGATACCCTGTCACGAGGGTCGCTAGCTCAATTGGCAGAGTCGCGGGCTTTTACCCCGTTCGTTCTGGGTTCGAGTCCCAGGCGGCCCACCTCGGCCAGTTGTGTCGGACCCTGCGCCAACTGCCACCGACGGCAGACGACCGAGCGCGGAGGTCACTGGCGGCAAGCCGTGCACGAGCAGCTCGCCGCGCAGGCACGGGTACAGGGTCTGGCGCGCTTGTCGAGGGTGCTGCAGGGCTGAGCAGCGAGGCGTGGCGTTGACTGGCGTGCATGACCGCGGTCCTGCTCGCTCTGCTCACCGCGGTGTCGTACGGCGTCGCGAACTTCCTCGGTCCGCGGCTGTCGCTGGTGCACACGCTCGGTCCGGTGCTCGTAGTCGGCCAGGTCGTCGGCGTGGCCGGGGGTGCGGTGCTGGTCGGCCTGCAGGCGGACGCGTTCCCGGGTGGCCGCGCCACGGCGTACGCCGTTGTCGCGGGGCTCGCCAACGCGGCGGCCATTGCAATGTTCTTCACGGCGGCGGCACGGGGACCGATGAGCGTCGTCGCCCCACTGGGCGCGACGGGCGGCATGGTGCCCGTCCTTGTGGCGCTGGCGGCCGGGGAGCGGCCCAGTGCGCTGCAGCTGGTCGGGATCCCGCTGGCGGTCCTCGGTGTCGTGCTGGCCGCGGCGAAGCCGGCGGGTGGGGCTGGTGTGCAGGCGAGCCCCGCGACCCTCGGTCTCACGGTCGCGTCGGCAGGGGCCTTCGGGCTGTTCCTCACGACCTTCGCCGAGGCGAGCGAGGGCAGCACCAGCTGGGCTGTCCTGACCAGCCGGGTCGCCCTGCTCGCGAGCACGCTCGGGTGGTTGACGGCCCGCAACGGTCGGCGCTGGGTCGCGGCCGGTGACCTGCCCTGGGTCGCGGTGCCCGGGCTGCTGCTGGTCATCGGCACCGCGGCCTACGGTGTCGCGGCGACGAGCGGTCTGGTCAGCGTGGTGAGCGTCCTCGCGACCCTGGCTCCCGTCGTGATGGTGGGCCTCGCCGTGGTGCTGCTGCACGAGCGGCTCGCCACGAGGCAGTGGGCCGGGGTCTCGCTGGCCCTCACCGGAGTCGTTCTCCTCGCCGCCGGATAGTGCGAGGATGCGACGCATGCGCCGACTCCACCGCCTCGTCCTCGCTCCCACCGCCGCGCTCGCCCTCGCGCTCACCGGCTGCGGTGACACGGCGACCACGTCGAGCGACTCGCTGTCGCCGGCGACGGTCTTCTCCCAGGTCGCGGCCAAGACCCAGGCCGAGGGCACGTCGAGGTTCGTCCTCACGACCAACGTCGAGGCCGAGGGGCAGAAGATCACCATCGGGGGCAAGGGCGCTTTCGCGGCCGACGGCAGCAAGGGCTCGCTCGTCTTCACCTTCCCCTCCATCGGTGACATCGAGGTGCGCGTCCTCGACGGCCAGGCCTACCTCAAGCTCCCCGGGCAGGCCGGCTGGCTGGCCGCTCCGCTGGACAAGCTCGCGAGCAGCGCGTTCGGCCAGAGTGCCGACCCGACCAGCGCGCTCGACCAGCTGGCCTCGGCCTCCAGCGAGCTGAAGGAGACGGGCACCGAGACGACGCGGGGCGCTGAGTGCACGGTCTACACCGGGGTCTTCGACTACCAGAAGGCCGCGGCCGCAGCCACGGGCGGGGCCAAGGCGCAGCTGGAGAAGTCGCTCGCGGCGCTCAAGGACACGACGGTGCCCTTCACCGCGCTCATCGACTCCGAGGGCCGCATGCGCACGTTCACCCAGAAGCTCACGATCGACCAGGGCGGGGAGACCGGCGACGCCGACCTCATCCTCGAGTTCTACGACTTCGGGCTCGAGATCGAGGTCGAGGCCCCGCCGGCCGCCGAGGTCACCAAGGACAGCCCGCTGCTCGACCAGCTGCTCGCCGGATGAGCGCTCGCGACCTGCTGCGCTTCGTCCCCGGCACACCGGTCACCGAGGCCGGCTGCGACGCGCACCCCGGCGTGAGCGACAAGAGGGCGGCGGCCGCCGACGTCGAGGCGCTCGTCGAGCCGAGTCGCGACCTGCAGGAGCGGCTGTTCGCCGAGGGCAAGCACGGCTCCCCACGTCGGGTCGTGGTGGTCCTCCAGGGGATGGACACCTCGGGCAAGGGCGGGGCGAGCGAGTCGATCGGCCGGCTCGTCGCTCCTGCCGGTCTGCGGGTCACGTCGTTCGGCAAGCCCACGGACGAGGAGCGGGCCCACGACTTCCTCTGGCGCATCGAGCGAGCGCTGCCCGCCCCCGGCAACGTCGCCGTCTTCGACCGCAGCCACTACGAGGACGTCCTCGTCGTACGCGTGCACGACCTCGTGCCCCGCGACGAGTGGGAGTCGCGCTACGACCGGATCAACGCGTGGGAGGCCGAGCTCGCCGCGCAGGGCACGACCCTGCTCAAGGTCTTCCTGCACCTGTCCTACGACGAGCAGCGGGAGCGCCTGCTCGCCCGTCTCGACGACCCGGCCAAGCACTGGAAGGTCAACCCCGCAGACCTCACCGAGCGCGGTCACTGGGCGGAGTACCGCGAGGCCTACCAGGCGGCGCTCGAGCGCTGCAGCACCGACGTCGCACCGTGGTACGTCGTGCCGGCGGACCGCAAGTGGTACCGCGACTGGGCGGTCGCGCACCTGCTGCACGAGACGCTCAGCGAGCTCGACCCGCAGTGGCCGGCACGCCCGGACCTCGATCTGGCCGGGATGCGGGACGCACTCCGGGAGGGCTGACCTCCTCCGGAGGGAGGTGGGCGCGGCGGCGCAGGCCGGCCACGTCGGTGAGCAGCACGCGCCGCCCCTCGAGGTGCACCAGACCGCGCTGGCTGAAGCCGCCGAGGACCTGGTTGACGCTCTGACGGGTGCCACCGCTCATCTCCGCGAGACGGCTCTGGGTGATCGCGACGACGGGTGGTAGCCCGTGCGGGGCAGGCGGGGCGAGCCGCAGCAGGGCCTTCGCGACCCGACCGGCGAGGTCGAGGAACACGTGGTCGGCGGCCTGGTCGGTGAGCCGGCGCACCATGATGCCGAGGGCGTGCAGCAGCGGCTCGAGCACGGTCGGCTGCGAGCGGAGCAGCCCGAGGAACTCGGGTCGGGACAGGGCCAGCGCGAGGGTCGGTGCTGTTGCCTCGACCGAGGCCGAGCGCGGGGCGCCGTCGAGCAGCGAGACCTCTCCGAGGACCTCCGGGGGCTCGAGGACGGCGAGACCCGCCCGCTCCCCTGAGGGCGCAGTCCGAAAGACCGTCACCGAGCCGGTGACCAGCACGAGCAGGGAGTCGCCGGGGTCGCCCTCGACGAACAGCAGCTGACCACGGTCGAAGGACCGGGGGCGTACGACGGCCGCGAGCTGTGCGAGGACCGCCTCGTCGAGTCGCGCGAACAGCTCGACCGACCGCAGTGCGGCCAGGACGTCCTCAGGTGCCATCCCTCGCGCCACGTGACCCTCCCCGGGATCAGCGTAGGCCCGCGGGGGGCGAACGGGGACAAAGGGCTTCCCCGGCGGCGCGTCCCGTCGTACCCTCCTCGACATGGGCGGGAGCTGCCGCCGCTGCGGGGGTCGCAGCACGCAGCAGGCGGCGCGGTTCTGCGCCACCTGCGGAACCGCGCTGCTCGAGCCCGCCGTGGTCCGCAAGACCGTGACGGTGCTGTTCACCGACGCGGACGGCCTGGCGATCCTCGCCGAGCGGCTCGACACCGAGGTCGTGCGACGCATCACGACCGAGCTCCACGGGGCCCTGCGGGTGATCCTGGAGGAGCACGGCGGCACCCTCGAGAAGTACGCCGGGGACGCCGTCATGGCCGTGTTCGGCGTGCCGGTGTCGCGGGAGGACGACGCGCAGCGGGCGGCCTCCGCAGCGCTGGCGGTCGCCGACCGGCTGGCTCCGCTGCTCGACCAGCTGTCGGACCGGACAGGAGTGCGGCTCGCCCTGCGCACCGCGCTGAACACCGGCGAGGTCCTCACCCAGCCCGACAGCGAGCAGGGACTCGTCCTCGGTGACGCCGTCGTCGTCGCAGCCCGCCTGCAGCAGCAGGCCGGTCCGGGTGAGGTGCTGCTCGGGCCCGACACGGCGCAGCTGCTGCGCAGCGTCGTGCGGACGGGTGAGCCGCGCGAGCTGGTCCTGCGTGGCCGGACCGCTGCCGTGCGCGCCCACCCGCTGCTGGCTGTGCGACAGGGACATCGTCGGGTCCGGCGCACCTCCCTCGTCGGCCGCTCCAGCGAGCGGGCGCTGCTCGCCGCGACCGTCGAGCGCACCGTCCGCGGCGGGACGGCGCACCTCGTGACGGTCCTCGGGGAGGCGGGCCTCGGGAAGTCGCGGCTCGTTGACGACTTCCTCGACGAGCAGGCCGTCGCCGGCGTGCTCACCCGGCGCGTCCGCACCCGGGCCTACGGCGCGCGGGTCCGGTGGTCGCCGCTGCCACAGCTGCTCGAAGGGCTGCCCGTCGACCACCTCCCCGCCGATGCCCGCAGCGTGCTGGCGGCGCTCGCGGACGAGGGCACCGGCCTCACCGTCTCCGAGGTGAGCTGGGCGCTGGCGCTGCAGACGCGGTGGCTTGCTTCGCAGGCTCCGTGCGTGATCGTGCTCGAGGATTTGCACGGTGCGGAGCCGGAGGTCCTCGAGGTCGTGCAGAACGTCGTGCGACGTCTCGACGACGCCCCCGTCGTCGTGCTCGCCACGGCTCGGCCCACGCTGCGCGACGCCTGTCCTGCCTGGGGGGCGGGCCTGCGTCAGTCGCTGTCGCTCTGCCTGCCACCGATGGGCGCGGCGGACGCCCGCCGCCACGCTGTCCTGCTGCTGGCCCCGGCCACCGCGCCGTCGGAGGTCGTCGACCTCGTGCTCGAGGCGGCCGGGGGCAACCCGCTCTACCTCGAGCAGCTGGTGTCGGTGCTCATCGAGTCCGGGCGGCTCGTGCGCGAGGGCCAGCGCTGGGAGCTGCACGGCGACCCGCGGTCGCTGGACCTCCCGCCGACGGTCGCAGCCCTGCTGGCCGCCCGCCTCGACCGGCTCCCTCCGGCGGAGCGCCACGTCCTCGAGCGAGGCGCGCTGCTGGGCAAGGACTTCGCGATGGCCGATGTCGCGGGCCTGGTCGACACCGGGCTGCGCGAGGACCTCGACGGACTGCTCGACGCCCTGGTGCGCCGCGACCTCCTGCTGGGAGCGGGGACGACGCGTAGCTTTCCCAGCAGCCTGGTCAGGGAGGCTGCCTACGCCGGGCTGCCGCGGGCGGAGCGGGCCCGGCTGCACGAGCAGGTCGGGAGGCGACTGGCCGCGGAGCCCGGTCGTGACGAGCTGGCCGGCGGTCACCTCGAGGAGGCCGTGCGCCACCTGTCCGAGATCGGCGTCGACGCGACCGCGCTGCGCGACGACGCGGCCGACCTCCTCGGGCGCGCCGGTCGCCGCGCTCTGACCGGCGATGCGCGCGCGGCGGTGTCGTTGCTCGGCAGGGCCTGCGCGCTGCTCCCCGACGACGACGTGCGGCGGCTGCTGCTCGTCCCCGACCTCGCACGGGTGCGCGCGCTCACCGGCGACCTGGCCGGTGCGGAGGAGCAGCTGCGCGACGTGCTCGAGAGGGCGAGGGCCGGCGGCCACGACACGGCCGTCGCGCACGCCCGGATCGCCCTGATGGACCTGTTGCGCTCGACCCGGCCCGAGGGCGCGGTCGACCTCGTCCCCGCGCTGGTCGACGAGGTGGTGCCGGTGCTGCGGGCGGCGGGAGACGACCACGGTCTGTCCCTGGTCCACCAGCTCGAGGCCGGCGCGCTGCAGTACCGCGTCCGGTGGGCGGCGATGCAGGAGCCGCTCGACCGCGCGCTGCTGCACGCCAGGCGGGCCAACGACCAGCGACTGCGCGAGCTCGCGGAGTCGCTGCTCGTGGGCAGCCTGTTCCACGGCCCGACGCATGCCGGCGAGGTGCGTCGACGGCTGCAGCGCATGGCGGACGAGCCGGGCATCAGCCGACCCCACCGCGCCTCCGTCCAGGCGCGCCTCGCCGGGACGCTCGCCCTGCAGGGCGAGGTGCCGGCGGCTCTGCACACGCTCGACGAGGTCGTCGAGGTCTTCCGCTCGCTCGGGCGTGACCTCTCGGCGGCCGCCACCGCCTTCATGCGCGGGCCGGTGCTGCTGCTCGCCGACGACCCGCAGGGTGCGGCAGCGGTGCTCGAGCAGTCCTGCGAGGTGCTCGCGTCCATGGGGGACCGGGCCTACCGGTCGACCCTGCTCGCGCTGCTGGCTGAGGCGCGGTGGCGCTGCGGTGACCCTGACGGGGCCCAGGCCGCGGTCGACGCCTGCCGCCGGGTCGGGTCGGAGGGCGACGTCATCAGCGAGCTGCGCTGGCGCGCCGTGCAGTCCAAGCTCGCGGCGCGCCAGGGCGACGCCGTGCGCGCCCTGTGCCTCGCCGACGACGCAGTGCGGCTGGCTGCCCGCACCGACGAGGTCACGAGCCAGGGCGACGTGCTGGCCGACCGCGCAGAGACACGGGCGCTGCTGGGGGATCTCGAGGGGGCGCAGGCCGACCTGCGCGACGCGATCGACCGCTACGAGCGCAAGGGCGCCGTCCTCGCGGTCCGGCGGCTTGCACCTCGGGTCGTCGTCACCGACCTGCCGGCCCAGGTCGCCGCCGACGCGGAGCCGGTACCGGGCTGACGGCTTCGACCCTGGCGACGAGCTCGTCCAGTGGCCTGTCCCGCAGGTCGCGGACGCGGGACTCCAGAACGAGCCCAAGACCGGCCATGCAGATGGTGCTGTCCACGAGCTCCTCGACAGGTGGCCAGGGGAAGTAGGGCTTGGCGACCAGCAGGGCCGCGATGCCGTGCGCAGCCGCCCACAGCCGCACCGCCATGTGGAGCGGCTCGCCCTCGAAGACCCCCGCGGCCACGCAGGCCTCGACCGTCGCGACGAGGTGACCGAACGCGCCACCGGCGATCTCCATGTCGGCGGGGGCACCCTCGGACGCCGCCGGGTGCGCCCGCATCATGACGATCCGGTAGTGCTCGGGGTTGGCCAGCGCGAACTCGACGTAGGCCACGCCCTGGCGCCGCAGGGCCTCGAAGACGTGCGGCGCGTCCTCGGAGGCGGCCTTCATCGTGACGTGCAGCGCCTCGAAGACCTCGTCGCAGACGGCGTCGAGCAGCGCCTGCTTGTCGGCGAAGTGGAGGTAGACCGACGGAACGCTGACGCCGGCCCGGGTCGCGACGGCACGCATCGACACGGCCTCCTCGGAGCCGGTCTCCGCGAGCAGGTCCATGGCGGCGCGCAGCAGGTCGCCGCGCAGGGCGGCCCCCTGCCCGCGCGGCGACCGCCGGCGAGGCTCAGACACCCACGAGCTCCCTGTCCTGCACCGGCTCCGGCGCCTCGCGCAGGCCGATGCGGTCGTGCAGCCGCCGCAGCGGCCGGGGCGCCCACCAGTTGGCCCGACCCGCGAGCCGCATGAAGGCCGGCACCAGGGCTCCGCGCACGAGGGTCGCGTCGACCACGACCGCGAGCGCCGTGCCGAGGCCGAGCAGCTTGATGAAGGCGATGTCGGAGGAGACGAAGGCGAGGAAGACCAGCGCGAGCAGGCCGGCCGCCGCGGAGACCAGCCGCCCGGTCTTCTCCAGCCCCATCGCCACGGCGCGGGTGTTGTCGCCGTGCTCGTCGTACTCCTCCTTGATGCGGGAGAGGAGGAACACCTCGTAGTCCATCGACAGGCCGAACAGCACGCAGAACATCAGGATCGGCGTCGTGGTGTCGAGGGTGCCGGTGGTGATCGGGTCGCCGATCAGCCAGGTGAGGTGCCCCTCCTGGAAGACCCACACCATCACGCCGAACGTCGCGGTCAGCGACAGCAGGTTGAGCACCACGGCCTTGATCGGGACGACCACCGAGCCGGTGAACAGGAACAGCAGGACGAACGTCGCCACCGCGATGAGGCCGAGCGCGAGCGGCAGGCTGTCGGCGAGCGAGGCCTTGGTGTCCGACAGCGATGCGGCGGCGCCTCCGACGACGAGCTCGTCGAAGGGCGAGCCGACGTCGCGCAGCCGCTCGACGAGCTGCTCGCCCCCCGGGCCGTAGGCCGAGTCCTTGTCGGGCACGACCGACAGGTAGGTCGCGTCGTCGGACGCGAAGCCAGTGCTCGCGTCGCTGCCCGGCACGACCCGGGTGCCGCCGGCGTAGCTGCCGGTGAAGGCATCGACCCGGACCACGCCCTGCACGGCGGACAGCGATGCGGCGTAGGAGTCGATGTCGGCCCGCCGCTGCGACGGGTCACCGACGTCGGTCGCGACGAGCGACAGGGCGTACTGCTCGTTGGTGGGGAAGTCGTCGCGGACGACCTGGGCGAGCTGCTGACCGCTCGCCTCCCGCGGCAGCACCCGGTCGTCGGGCAGGCCGAACTGCACGCCGAGGAAGGGCGAGCCGACGAAGAGCAGCAGCGCGATGACGCCGGTGGCGATCGGCAGCGGGCGCTTCATCACGGTGACGGCGATGCGGTGCCACATGCCGTGCTCGGCGAGCTCCTGCGGGGTCGGCTCGGGGCGGCGCAGCAGCCGGCGGACGGGCTTGCGCAGGTCGTAGCGGTCGACGCGGTGGCCGAGCGCCGCCAGGGCGGCGGGAAGCACGACCAGCGCGCCGACGGCGGCGAAGAAGACGGCAGCGATGCCGGCGTAGGCGAAGGAGCGCAGGAAGTAGAGCGGGAAGACCCACAGCGCGCCGAGCGAGAGCAGCACCGTGAGGGCGGAGAACAGCACCGTGCGCCCGGCCGTGCGGACCGTGCGGACGACCGCGTCGGGGACCTCGAGGCCGCCCTTGAGCTCCTCGCGGAAGCGGGTGACCATGAACAGCGCGTAGTCGATGCCGAGGCCGAGGCCGAGCGAGATCGCGAGGTTGACGGAGTAGACCGAGACGTCGGTGAACGACTGCAGGACGTGCAGCGTGAGGAACGTGCCGAGGATCGACAGGATCCCGACGAGCAGCGGCAGGCCGGCCGCGATCGCGGACCCGAAGACGAGCACGAGCAGCACGGCGGTGACGGGGAAGGCGATCGCCTCAGCGCGGGCCAGGTCGCGCTCGATGGTGTCGCCGACCTGGCGGAAGACCTCCATCTCGCCACCGAGGCCGACGGTGAGCCCCTGGAACTCGCCGTTGTAGCGCGGTGCGAGCTCCGCGGCCTTGTCGATCTGCTCGTCCTCGGTGCCGGTGAAGCGCCCGAGGACGAGCGCCTTCGTGCCGTCGGTGCTCTTGAGGACGTCGGCGCCGGTGGTCCAGTAGGAGCGCACCTGGATGACGCCCGGCTCGGCCGCCAGCCGCTCGGTCAGGGCGAGGCCGGCAGCCTTCGCACCGTCGACCCCGCTCGGGGTGCCCGGATCGACCGAGGCGAGCAGGAAGACATTGGCCGAGCCGGCGTCGAACTCCGACTCGAGCAGCGTGGTCGCCGCGACCGACGGCGCCTTCGGGTCGTCGAAGCCGCCGGAGGACAGCTCCTCGGCGACCCCGCCACCCAGCGCGCCGGCGACCCCGACGAAGAGCAGCGCGAGCAGCAGGACGACCTTGCGGAGCGCGACCACACGACGTGCGAGCAGACCGAGCACGACGACCCCTCCAGTAGATGAACGTCGATAACATAACGACGTTCACCTACGTCGTCAACCCCGCTCGACGACCGCCTTCAGCCGTTGCAGCGTCGCCTCGATGGAGCGCAGGTTGCGGGCCGGCACCTGCAGCCGCTCGAGGACGCGGGCCAGCGGTGTGGTCGACCAGTCGAAGGTCTCGGTCACGCGGGTGCCGGTCGGGGTCGGCTCGAGGGTGTAGCGCCAGCGGTGCCGACCGGGGTGCCGCCAGGCGATCAGCCGGTCGGGCTCGACCTCGACCACGGTGTTGCGCATGACGTAGGGCAGTCCCCACTGCATCCGCATGCCGAAGGTGTCGCCGAGAGCGAGGCGGTGCGGACCGGACAGGGTGCGGCGCAGGGTGCCGCTGCCGTCGATCTCGGGGTGGCGGTGCGGGTCGGAGAGCAGCGCGAAGACCGCCTCGGGCGGCGCCGCCACCTCGATCGAGGCGGACACGGAGCGCTGTGCGGTGGGGGGCATGGCGTGACCCTAGGACGAGGGGACATGCTCAGGGCATGCCAGGTACGACGGGACGCCTCGTGGGCGCCGCAGCCGCCCGCGTGCGGCGGGCCGCGCACGCCGACGGCGCGGACCACAGCGGCCTGGCTGCCCTGCTGTCGGTGCACGCGCTGCACTCCGCGGGCGACGCCCTCATCACGGTCAGCCTCGCCGGGAGCCTGTTCTTCCAGGTACCGCTCGGTGAGGCCCGCGGCCGGGTCGTGCTCTACCTGCTGCTGACCCTGTTGCCGTTCTCCTTCCTCGTCCCCGTCGCGGGCCCGCTGCTCGACCGCTTCCGGCACGGTCGCCGCAACGTGCTCGCGCTGACCTGCGGCGTCCGCGGCCTGGTCGCCTGGTCGATGGCCGGGTGGCTGGCGAGCCTCGCCCTCTACCCCGCGGCACTCGCGGTGCTCGTGCTGTCGCGGGCCTACGGCGTCGCCCGCTCGGCGGCCGTCGCACGGGTGCGTCCCGAGCGGGTGACCCTCGTGCAGGCCAACGCCCGGCTCAACATCGCGAGCGTCGCGAGCGCCTCGGTGGCGGCGGCGATCGGTGCCCTGCTGCTCACCGTCACCGGCTCCGGGGCGTGGACCCTGCGGCTGGGCGCGCTCGTCCTGCTCGTCGCGGCGGTGGCCGCGGTGCGCCTGCCCGACCACGTGGACGAGCACCGGACGGACGCGCCGGCGTCCTCGGCGTACCGCCTGAGGTCTGCCCCTGCAGTCGTCCTGCGGCCGCTGGTGGCGGCGGTGTCGCTGCGGGCGCTGGCCGGGATGCTCACGATCTTCCTGGCCTTCCTGCTGCGCGAGCGCGACGTGTCGGGGACGACGATCGCGGTGGTGCTGTCCGGTGCGGTGGTGGGTCAGCTGCTCGGAACGCTCGCGGCCAGCCGGCTGCCCGAGCGGGTCGTCACCCGCATCACGCTGACCTCGCTCGTGGTGCCGGCCGCGGTCTGCCTGATCGCGGCGTTCTCCCCGAGCGCCCTCAACGCGGCGCTCGCCGCGGGCGTGACCGGTCTGGGGGCGTCGCTGGCGAAGTTCCGCCTCGACGCCGCGCTGCAGACCCACGTCCCGGCGCGGTCGACGAGCTCGGCCTTTGCCCGCAGTGAGACCGGGCTGCAGCTGGGCTGGGCTGTGGGTGGAGCCGTGGGTGTCGCCGTCCCCTACGCCGGCCCCGGCTTCGTGCTCGCGGCCCTCATCCCGATCGCCGGGCTGGTCGTCACGGCTCGGCTGCGGCGGGGAGTTCGCCGGCCCGGCGCCTGAGCGTCACCTGCGCGACCCCTACCGGTGCGGGCCCTGCGGTCGGCTGCTCACCGAGCGACCGGCGACGGCGCCGGTCCCGACGTGGGGACGCAGGATACGCAGGAGCACAGCAGGGCGCCCCTGGGGAGCTGGTCTCAGCGGACCGGGCCGCGCACGGTGCCGGCGATGCCCTTGCACCCGGCGGTCAGCGGCTTGCGCGGGCGGTCCTTGACGGCGACACCCGTGCCGCGCTTGTCGATCACGCGGCGCAGGACGTCGGGCCGGTTGGTGAAGATGCCGTCGACGCCGAGGTCGAGCAGCTGCTCCATCTCCTGCTCGCGGTCCACGGTGTAGGTGTGCACCGGCAGGCCTGCGTCGTGCGCGAGCGTCGTGAAGGTCGGGTGGGCCAGCAGGAACTGGTAGGTGGGCGCGACGATGTCGACGTAGTCCGGGAACTGCGCGAGGGCCTGCTGCGGCGAGGTCGGGACGGCGAAGAGGAACGCGCGCGGCACCGTCGGTGTGATCTTCGACATGGCCTCCAGCGACGACAGCTCGAAGCTCTGGACGACGACCCGCGAGGTCAGCTCGTCACCGGTCGAGAGCAGGCGATGCTTCTTCAGGACCTTGACCAGCTGGGACTCGAGCTTGCCGGCGTACTCCGACGGGGCCTTGGTCTCGATGTGGAAGCGCATGCGCGGCGCAACCCTGCGATAGCAGGCGAGCTGCTCCTCGAAGGGCACGACGCGGGCCCTCGCGAACTCCGGCTTCGCACGGGTCGGGTTGGTCGTGTTGAACCACGAGCCGAAGTCCATCGCGCGCAGCTGCGCAAGGGTGTAGGCGTCGACGCGGCCGGTGTGCTGCGCGCCGGTCGTGCGGTCGACGGTCGTGTCGTGGATGCAGACGAGCACCCCGTCCTTGGTCAGCTGCAGGTCGCACTCGAGGAAGTCGGTGTCGGCCTGCACGGCCCGGTCGTACGCCGGGAAGGTGTGCTCGGGCGCGTCGTAGCTGGCGCCGCGGTGGGCGAGCACCAGCGCCTTGTCGAGCGGCGCCTCGAGCGGGACGGCGCCGGCCTGCGGTGCGAGGAGCAGCCCGAGGGCGAGCAGTGGCAGGACGAGCAGGGAGCGGGTGCGCACGGGTCAGATCTCCCGGCTGGTGCAACGACGACGTCGTCGCTGGGCCAGCGAGGCGGCGAGCAGGACGCCGCCGATGAGTGGGAGGCCGGTGAGGCCGGTGACGGGCAGCGAGCCGGTGCCGGGAGCGGAGACCGGGGGGACCGGGCTGCCGGCGGGCGGGGTGCCGGTCCCCGGCGTCGCGGTCCGGGCGCTGATGCAGCTGTCGGCCGGCCGGGTCGGGAAGGCCTCCGACAGCGCGCGACCGTCGAAGCCGCCGGCGGGGGGGTCCACCCCGAGCAGCCAAGCAGCCGTCGGGGCCACGTCGACGTTCTCCGCCTGATCGGCGGCGCGCACGAAGGGGTCGGCGCTGCCGGCGACGGTCGCGGCGGCGACCGGCAGGCCACCGCTGACGATGACGGGGATCCGCAGTGTCGAGGGCATGCCGTGGTTGCCGGGGATCGGGTTCGAGGTCGACGACGGCTCGGTGACGCGCAGCCCGTCCTCGACTGTCACGAGCAGGTCGCCGGAGCGCGGTCCGGTCTGGTGCCAGTCGGGGTGCACGGCCCCGACCCAGTGGGCGGTGCCGCCGTCGAGCGGGTTGGGCTGGCGGTAGAGGGCCTCGTCCACGCCGTCGGTGGCCATGGCGATCTCGCGCATCCGCTTCAGGCGGGCCTTCGCCTGGGGGTCGTTGCGCTTCAGGAGGCTGTAGAGCGCGGCCCCGCCGTTCTGCGCGACGACCACCTCGCCGGCGAGCAGCGGGTCGGCCTCCATGGTGGCCGACAGCGACACGGTGTCGGTCGGCAGCGACCAGTCCATCGAGTGGTCGGCCGTGACGATGACGGCGGTCTCCGCCCAGCGCTCGCTGCTGCGGAGCTGCTCGACGAAGGTGCGCAGGTAGGTGTCGGTGAGGGTCCGCTGCACGTCGCGGGCCGCCGGTCGGCTGCCCGTGGGCAGCGCCGACGTCACGCCGCCGATCTCGTCGACGTGACCGACGCGGTCCACCGACCCGAGGTTGAGGAAGAGGAAGTCGGGGTCCTGCTCCTCCACGACCGTGACCGCCTCGGCGACGGTGCGCTCGTCCGGGGTCAGGCCGGCGACCGGGATGAAGGTCGGGTCGCTGGTGTTGTCGAAGTTGGAGTCCGCGTCGGTCCTGCCGTCACCGGTGCGGTCGTGCGACATCACCTCGAACAGGTAGTCCTTGCTCGTCACCGACGCCGTCGACAGGGTCGGGCACTGCTTCTCGACGAGGGTGAAGAGCGAGTCGCTCTGCAGGAACGACGGCGACTCGTTGCCGAGCACCTGGCCGGTGCCGGAGTCGGGGAAGTCGTTCGCGACGATGCCGTTGCGGTCCGGGTAGGTGCCGGTGACCATCGCGACGTGGTTCGGGATCGTCTCCGCCACCATCACCGACCGGGACTCGGTGTAGTAGCGGCCCTGTGCGGCCAGCGAGGACAGGAACGGCATCAGCGCCACCTCGTCGGGGCGCAGCCCGTCGACGACGACGACGACCACCCGCGTCCGCGGGTCGGCCGCCTGCGCGGGCGCAGCCGTCCAGGCTGCTGCTCCGGTCGCGACCACGAGGGCGGCGACGGCGGGACGGGAGCGCAGGACACGGGCTCCGAGGACCACGGGGGGCTCCGTTGTGAAGGTGGGCTGGGACGTCCCAGGGTCCGTGCCCGACCTGTCCGGTCGGCGAACCCCGGGTGAACGGCGAGGTGCGGTCACGCGTGACGTCGGTCTCCTCGACCGTTCGTGGTCATCACGTCTGCCGGTGTTCGCCTGTCCGACATCCTCGCTGCCTACCGTCGGACCGTGTTCACCAGGGTCGGCGTCAACCGCAGGGACTTCCTCAAGACCGTCGCTGTCGCGGGGCTCGCGACCCAGCTGACCGGCGAGGCTTCTGCCGCCGGGTACTCCCGCGCGATCCCTGCGGGGTGGACCTACCCGGTCGCGGTCGAGCTGCTGCCCTTCGGCCACGGCGTGATGTCCGGTGACCCGCTGCCCGACAGCGTCATCCTCTGGACCCGCGTCACGATCCCGGACGCGCGCGGGTGGGACGCCACCCGGGTCGCCGACCCGCAGGGCATCAAGGCCGTCGACGTGCAGTGGGTCATCGCGCGCGACCCGGCCCTGACCCAGGTGGTCCGCAAGGGGAAGGTCCGCACGACGGCGGCCCGTGACTGGACCGTCAAGGTCGACGCCGACCGGCTGCCGGCCGCGACGACGCTCTACTTCGCCTTCACCGCGCTGGGGTTCCGCTCCCCGGTGGGCCGGACCCGCACCGCGCCTCGCCCGACGGACCAGATCACCGAGCTGACGGTCGCCCACGTCGCCTGCACCTCCTGGTGGCAGGACGTCTTCAACCGGCTTCCCCGAGCCCGCCGGCTACGTCGGCGTCGCTGCCCTCGTCGCGGCCGCCTTCCTCACCCGTGAGCGACGCGACCGCACCTGACACGATCGGGCTGTGCTGCTCGTCGTCCACTCCACCGACAGGGCGCCGCGCGACCTGCTCGCCGACGTCCTGCGTGAGGTGCTCGGTCGCGTCCCCGACCTCGACCGGACCTGCCCCGACTGCGAGCGCCCCCACGGCAAGCCGGTGCTCGACCACCCGACACATCACGTCAGCACCTCGCAGTCGCACGGCCTCTCGGTGGTGGCGGTCTGCGACGAGGGCCCGGTCGGCGTCGATGTCGAGCACCTCGACGCGATCCGCTTCGCGGGCTTCGACGACGTGGCACTCGGGCCCGGGGAGGCCGCCAACGACCCGCACGATCGGGCGGTCCTCTGGACCCGCAAGGAGGCCGTGCTCAAGGCCACCGGGGAGGGGCTGCGTACTGATCCCCGCACCGTGGTGGTCGGCGACCCGACCGCCTCCGCGGGTCGCGAGCCGAGCAGAGGTGCCCAGCTCGTCGACGTCGGGGTACCGCTGCCGTGGGTCTGTGCCGCCGCTGTTCTCGCTACCGCACCGCCGCTGTTGAAGGTGGTCCGGGCCTGAACCGCAGAGGCCCCCGTCGCGGTCGCGACGGGGGCCCCTTGGCCGATCAGGGCTACGGCAGGACGGTGTAGACCGTGCTGAAGCTCGGGACGGTCATGCGCAGCAGCTGGCCGCGCTCGACGTACTCCTCGGCCGATCCCTTGCCACCCGTCGTCGCGAGGCCCTTCGCGGTGTGGACCTGGGCGTCGAAGAGGTAGCTGCCGTCGGAGAGCTGGATGATGCCGCTGGACTCCTCGTCGGTGGTCAGCACGGCGCGGGTCGCCGGCGTCGTGCCGGTCGGGATGGTCGGCCCGAACAGCGCGCTGTCGAAGCGAGCCACGACGCCACGGGCGCCGTCGGTGAGGCGGTAGGACAGGATGCGCGCGAGGTGGTCGTTGCCGCCCGGGTCCTCCTGGATGAGGAGGTTGCCGGCAGCGTCGATCATCATGTTGTCCGGCTTGCTCAGACCCGACTCACCGGCAGCGAAGGTCTCAGTGCCGTCGAGGACCAGCTCGAGGGTGCCACCGAGGTCGGGACGCTCGACGTTGGCAAAGGTCAGCTTCCACAGGCCACCGCCGTCACGGCTGACCCCGTTGAAGGGGGTCCTGTCGCCACCCTCGGTGGTGAGGAAGAAGTACTCACGCGGGTTGGCCGGGTTGAAGGCGCCGTCCTCGATGCGGTTGAGGACGAGGCCGCCCTCGGCGATCGATTCGTCGTTCTGCGCCTTGCCGCTCTGGTCCCACTCGATGTCCTGCAGGGAGAACGGCGCGGCGACGCCCTTGCCGAAGGTGCTGCGGAAGCCGGCGTCCGTGGTCACGCCGTCGATCTTGATGACGTGGTTGTCGCCGTTGGTGAGACCGGCCTGGTCGACCGGCGAGCCCTTGTGCTCCTTGCGACCGACGTAGACCCACAGCTCGCCCTCGGCGGTGTCCTCGTTGCCCATGACGACGGTCGTGCGGCTCTTGGTCGGCGCGACGATCGTGTTCTCCCAGGAGAACAGGCCGAGCCGCGGGAGCTGGTAGGCCTGGCCGTCCTCGGTGACACCGAAGACGCGACCCTCGTCGCCGGTCTCCTCGTTGGCGAAGTAGATCTGGCCGTCGTAGCCCGGTCCGCCCTTGCCGACCTGGAGCTCACCCGGGGCCGAGAGGTAGCCCGAGCAGAAGCGGGCGAAGGCCGCCTTGTGGTTGAGGTCGGTCGGGCCGCTGGTGACGTAGTCCTCGGGAGCGACGGGGGCAGCCGCGAAGCGGTCGCTGGCGTAGTCCCAGTACTGCACGCCGGGCTTGATGAAGTCCTCGCCCGCGAGGACGGTGCCGGTGGCGTCGTCGATGGTGAGCTTGGAGACGAAGGCACCCTTCTCGCCGTGCCGACGGGTGATGCCGGCGTTGGGACGCAGCTCGTGGTTCATGAGCACGGTCGTCGTGCCGTCCTTCGGAGCGAACGCGCCGAGGCCGTCCGGGATGCCGACCATCTCGTAGCCGTTGCCAGCGGCCTTGTCGTCACCGACGGTGAACAGGCTGGTGATGCCGACGCCGTCGGCGACGGGCAGGACGTACGGCGACACGCTCGTGCTGGTGCCGGTCGCGGTCGTCGTCGTCGCCGCCGTGACGGGGGAGGTCGCGAGCGCCGTGAGGCCCGCGGTGGCGAAGGCGACGAGCGCCAGGGACAGGGGACGTGCGCGCACAGCTGCTCCAGTGAGCCTGGGTCCCGGTCGGGACCGTTCGACGGACAGGCTGTGGGAGCCCGGTCGACGGCGTTCCCACCTTGAGGGAGCGGCCGGTGAACATCGGACGAAGTCGTGTCGTCAGGGCATCGGCGGCAGCGCGGTGTCGTCCAGCCACGGACGCAAGAGCGCGGTCCCGGCAGGGCCGACGTGGGCCAGCCAGTCGTCGGTGGTGACGGTGCCGTGTCGGTGGGTGGCGGTCCACTCGCGCAGCAGGTCGAAGAAGGCGCCGTCACCCACCGAGCGCCGCAGGGCGTGCAGGGCAAGGGCGCCGCGCGTGTAGACCCGGTCGTCGAACATCAGGTCCGGACCCGGGTCGGACAGCACGAGGTCCTGCGGCTCCTGCGCGAGCCGGCGGTGGTGCGTGCGAGCGAGGTCGTCGGCCGACGGCCCGCCGGACTCCTGCGACCACAGCCACTCGGCGTAGCAGGCGAAGCCCTCGTTGAGCCAGACGTGCTGCCAGGCCGCGACCCCGACGCTGTTGCCGAACCACTGGTGGGCGAGCTCGTGCGCGACCAGCCGCTCCGACCCGCCCGCGCCGTCGACGTGGTTGGCGCCGAAGACCGACAGACCCTGCGACTCCAGGGGGATCTCGAGGTCGTCGTCGGTGACGACGACGGTGTAGCCGGCGAAGGGGTAGGGACCGAACAGCCGGCTGAAGACCTCGAGCATCTCGGGCTGGCGACGCAGGTCCTGGGTCGCGCGCCCATGCAATCGGGGTGGCACCCAGGCCGTCACGGGCACGTCCGAGCCCGGCAGGGCAAGCCGCTCGTAGCGCCCCACCTGCAGGGTCGCGAGGTAGGTCGCGGTGGGGTCGGCCATCTCGTAGACCCAGGTGGTGCGACTGCCGCCGCGCGACTGCAGCGCGAGCACCCCGTGGGCCACGACGGAGTACGTCGAGTCGGCGCGCACCTGGGTCGCATAGGTGGCCTTGCTGCCCGGCACGTCCTGGCACGGGAACCAGGTCGGCGCGCCATCGGGCTGCCCAGCGACGAGCACCCCGTCGGTGAGCTCCTCCCAGCCGACCTCCCCCCACGGGCCGCGCTGCGGGCCCGGCTCACCGGAGTAGCGGACCTCGACGAGGACCTGGCTGCCGGCGGCCACCGGGGCGGCGGGCGTGATGACGAGGCGGCTGCCGCGGTGGCGCCACCGGGCGGCGCGACCGCCGACCGCGACCTTGTCGACCCCGAGGCCGACGAGGTCGAGCGTCAGCGAGGTGAGGTCGACCCGAGCCGTGACGGTGAGCCGGGCGCGACCGCTGATCGACCCGGTGCCGCGCAGGTCGAGGTCGAGGTCGTAGTGGGACACGCTGAACGAGTCGTCCCCGCGGCCGGGGACGTAGCGGTCAGGGACCTGGCGGTCAGGCCTCAACGGCTGTGCCAGGGCGCGACCGGGTTGCCGCGCCAGCGCGAGGCGGCGGGCAGCCGGTCACCGCGCATGACGAGCGAGGCGGGGCCGACGGTCACGTGGTCTCCGAGCGAGGCGGCGGGCAGGACGACGCTGTGCGGCCCCAGCGTCGCACCCTCGCCCACGACGACCCGGTCGGTGGCCAGCACCCGATCGTGGAACAGGTGGGTCTGCACGACAGAGCCGCGCCCGACGCTCGACCCGGCGCCGAGGGTGACGAGGTCGGCCTCGGGCAGCCAGTAGGTCTCGCACCAGGCGCCGCGACCGATCCGCGCCCCCATCGTCCGCAGCCACAGCACGAGCACCGGTGTGCCCGTCGCCGTCCGGGCGAACCACGGTGCGGCCACCACCTCGACGAAGGCGTCGGCCAACTCGTTGCGCCAGACGAAGGAGCTCCACAGCGGGTGCTCGCCCGGACGGACCCGCCCGATGACGAGGCGGTGCGCGAGGGTCGCGGACAGAGCGGCGACGGCACCGGCGGCGACGAGCAGAGGCCCGGCGACCAGGGCCGCGACGAGCCACGAGTCGGCGCCCACGACGGCGAGCAGGATCAGCACGCCTGCTCCCAGCAGGCCCGACAGCGCGACCGCCACCAGCCGCAGCGACTCGACGACGGCCCGGTTCGCAACGAGCCGTCTCGGCGGCGCGAAGGTGCGGCTCTCGTCGGCCGCGGCCGCCACCCGACGCAGCCGCACCGGCGGGCTGCCCAGCCACGACGACCCCGGCTTGGCCCGCTCCGGCGCGGCCGACAGCACCGCGACGAGGCCGTCCTTGCGGACCCGCCGGCCTGGCGCGGTCATGCCGCTGTTGCCGAGGAAGGCCCGCTTGCCGATCTTCGTCGCGGCCACGCGCAGCCAGCCACCCGACAGCTCGTAGGCGCCGACCATCGTGTCGTCGGCGAGGAACGCGCCGTC
Organism: Mycobacteriales bacterium; assembly: GCA_030697205.1. NCBI lineage: Bacteria > Bacillati > Actinomycetota > Actinomycetes > Mycobacteriales > Mycobacteriales bacterium. Next base: position 26,706 of record JAUYQP010000041.1, on the reverse strand, counting down.
GCCGATCGTGGTCATCGTCGGCAGCACCAGCGCGGTCGAGACCTCGACGCCCTTGCCGACCCTCGCGCCGAGCAGCCGCAGCCAGGTCGGCGTCAACAGGCTGCTGTACAGGGGAAAAAGCCAGGTTCGCGCCTCGTCGAGCAGTCGCAGCGTCGCCCACACCTGCCAGCCCGTCCGGCTGCGCACCGGCGCGTGTCCCGGCGCGACCCGGATCCCGAGCAGCCGCACCAGCCCGAGCACGGCGCCCGCGAGGAGGACGAAGGCCACGACGGCGACCACGGGAGCGGTGACGAGCACCCGGGTGACCAGGACGTCGTACGACGCTGCGCTCCTCCACCACGGACTGATCACGGCGAGGGCGGCGGCGAGTGACAGCACGGGAAGGCCACCGATGAGTGCTGCCGTCGCGGTGTAGGGCAGCAGCCAGGCCGCACCGCGGGGTGGGCGCTCCTTGGGCCAGCGGTGGCGTCCGCGTCCGACCTTCGAGGCCGGTGAGCCGGCCCAGGTCTGCCCGGCGGGGACGGCGCGGTCGAGGGCGGAGCCGGGCAGCAGCACGGCGCGCTCGCCGACGTCGGCGCCGGGCAGCAGGGTGCTGCGGGTGCCGACCCGGGCGCCCGCACCGATGCGGACCGGCCCGAGGTCCAGGACGTCGCCGTCGAGCCAGTGGCCGGCAAGGTCGACCTCGGGCTCGACCGACGCGCCCTCGCCGAGCTCGAGCATCCCGGTGACGGGGGGCAGTGCGTGCAGGTCGGCGTCGCGTCCCAGTCGCGCACCGAGCAGCCGGGCGTAGAGCGGGACCCAGGGTGCGCAGGCCAGGCCGTGCGCCGCGACCGCCTCGACGAGGCGCTCCGCGCACCACAGCCGCAGGTGCACCGACCCGCCGCGGGGGTGCTCGCCGGGGCGCACCCCGCGCAGCAGCAGCCGGGCCGACAGCGCGGCCAGGCCGATGCGACCGGGTGGCGAGACGAGCAGGACGGCGCCGGTGACGACCGCGGCAACCGGGACCTGCGGGACGGTGACGCCGAGCAGGTCGAGGCCGAGCAGGGCGAGGCCGAGCCAGGTCAGTGCGCGCAGCCCCGTGACCGCGTGGACGACCAGCCACAGGGCGAGCTGCACCGCCTGGGCGCGGCGCGACACCGGTCGCACGACCCGGTCCGGTGCGGTCTCGACCGGGTCCATCGCCTCGAGCAGCGCGGCCAGCGCGCCGAGCCGTGGGCTCGCATAGACGTCGGCGACCGCGACCTCGGGGAAGCGGACCCGCAGCGCCGCGACGAGCTGGGCCGCGGCGAGCGACCCGCCGCCGTGGGCGAAGAAGTCGTCGTCGAGCCCCGTCACCGCCGTGCCGAGCACCTCGGTCCACTGCTCGGCGACCCAGCCGGCCGTGCCGTCGAGGTCGACGTCGCCGGCGGAGGCCAGCGGCCAGGGCAGCGCCGCGCGGTCGACCTTGCCGGAGGTGCGGACCGGCAGCTCGTCGACCTCGGCGAGCACCGGCACGAGGGCCGCGGGCAGTGCAGCGCGCAGCCGCGCGAGCGCCGCGGGGAGGTCGAGCGGGGCGGTCGTCACGACGTAGCCGACGAGCACCTGGTGACCGCCGCTGGTGGTGCGGACCGCGGCCGCCGCGCCCGCCACGTCGGGCAGCGCCTGCAGCGCCGCGTCGACCTCGCCGAGCTCGATGCGCCGGCCGCCGAGCTTGACCTGCTCGTCGGAGCGGCCGAGGAAGAGCAGTCCCTCGGGCTCGAAGCGGACCAGGTCACCGCTGCGGTAGGCGCGGTCCCAGCCCAGGGATGGCAGGGCGGCGTACTTCTCGGCGTCCTTGGCCGGGTCGAGGTAGCGCGCGAGCCCGACGCCGCCGATGACGAGCTCGCCCTCGTCGGCCGGCTCGCCGTCGGGGCCGATGACCGCGAGGTCCCAGCCGTCCAGCGGCAGCCCGATCCGGACCGGCCCGTCACCGCCGAGGGGAGCGGCGCACGCGACGACGGTGGCCTCCGTCGGGCCGTAGGTGTTCCAGACCTCGCGGCCGTCGACGGCGAGCCGCTCCGCGAGCTCGGGCGGGCAGGCCTCGCCGCCGAAGACGAGCAGCCGCACCGACTCGAGCGACTCGGCGGGCCACAGCGCCGCCAGCGTGGGGACGGTCGACACGACGGTGACGTCCTGCGCGACGAGCCACGGGCCGAGGTCCATCCCGCTGCGGACCAGCGACCGGGGTGCGGGGACGAGGCACGCGCCGTGCCGCCACGCCAGCCACATCTCCTCGCAGCTGGCGTCGAAGGCCACCGACAGCCCGGCGAGCACCCGGTCGTCGGGCCCGAGCGGCTCGCCCTGGCAGAACAGCCTCGCCTCGGCGTCGACGAAGGCCGCAGCCGAGCGGTGGTTCACCGCGACGCCCTTCGGGGTGCCGGTCGATCCCGAGGTGAAGATGACCCACGCGTCGTCGTCGAGGCCCGGCCGCCGTGGCTCGGAGGGGGCGCTGGACACGTCGGTCCAGCCGTCGCCGAGGACCGTCTTCACACCGGCCTCGCGGAAGACCAGACGGGCCCGGTCCTCCGGGTCGTCGACGTCGACGGGGACGTAGCAGGCACCGACCGCGAGCACGCCGAGGATCGCGGTGTAGAGCCCAGCCGTCCCTGACGGCAGCCTGACGCCGACCCGGTCGCCCCCGCCCACCCCGCGCGCAGCCAGCTCCGCGGCGACCTCGGCGATGGCGACCTGCAGCTCGGCGTAGGACATCGACGTGGTGCCGTCGTCGAGCGCGGCCGCGTCCGGGTGCGCGGCGGTCGTCGCGTCGAGGACGTCGAGCAGCGTGCGCGGCGGCGGCGCGTGCTCAGCGCGGAGCAGCACGGAGGGGACCCCGGTGGAGGGCAGGACGGTGGTCACCGCGACCGCCCCGGCGACACCGGCCCGTGCGATCCCGGTGCGGTGCGCGGGCTCAGGCGCTGACGGCCTGCCGCAGCTCCTGCCGCGCCCGCTTGCGCGCCAGCACAGGGACGAAGTCGCGGATCGGTGCGCCGTCGAACTCCTGCACGATCGCCGACCAGCGTCGTACGACCGTGTCCTCGTCGAGGTCCGCGGCGAACTCCGCGACCAGGTCCTTCTCGACGGCGGCCAGGTGCCGCTTCTCCTCGCCAGGGTCCTTGCCGTGCATCGTGCCTCCACGTGGCGGCCGGGTGCAGGTGCTCTCGGGTCAGACACTGCACCCGATCGCCCGGAAGGGGAAGGGTGTTCACCTCGTGTTCACCTCGACACGCCGGGAGTCCCTGCGACACGCCGTGGACGAGGCGTGTCACCGGCTCAGCCGAAGCGGCCGGTGATGTAGTCCTCGGTGCGCTTCTCCGACGGGTTGGAGAAGATCTTCTGCGTCTCGTCGATCTCCACCAGCCGGCCGGGGCGACCGGGGCCGTCGATGGTGAAGAAGCCGGTGGTGTCGCTGACCCGGGCCGCCTGCTGCATGTTGTGGGTGACGATGACGATCGTGAACTGGTCCTTGAGCTCGGTCATGAGGTCCTCGATCGCGAGCGTCGAGATCGGGTCGAGCGCCGAGCACGGCTCGTCCATGAGCAGTACCTCCGGCTCGACGGCGATCGCGCGGGCGATGCACAGCCGCTGCTGCTGACCGCCCGACAGCCCGGCGCCGGGCCTGTCGAGCCGGTCCTTGACCTCGTTCCAGAGGTTCGCGCCCTGCAGCGAGCGCTCCACGGCGCCCTGCAGGTCGGACTTCTTCTTCATGCCGTTGAGGCGCAGCCCGGCCGCGACGTTGTCGAAGATCGACATCGTCGGGAAGGGGTTGGGGCGCTGGAAGACCATGCCGATCGTGCGGCGGACCGCCACGGGGTCGACACCGGGGCCGTAGATGTCCTCGTCGTTGAGGGTGATGCTGCCCTCGACGTAGGCCCCGGGGATGACCTCGTGCATGCGGTTCAGCGTCCGCAGGAAGGTCGACTTGCCGCAGCCCGACGGGCCGATGAGCGCCGTGACGCTCTTGGGCTCGATGACCATCGAGACGTCCTCGATGGCATGGGTCGAGCCGTAGTAGGCGTTGACGCCCTTGCTCTCGATGCGCTTGGCCACGGGTGCGGGGGTCCTATCGGGAGACGACGCGCGAGCGCGAGGCGATCACGCGGGCGACGAGGTTGAGGGACATGACGAGCAGGACGAGGGTGAGCGCGCCGGCCCAGGCCCGGTCGATCGAGACCTGCAGGGAGTTTCCGGCCTGGGAGAAGATGAAGGTCGGCAGGGTGCCCTGCTGGCCGCTGAACGGGTTGACGTTGATCGAGTCGAAGTTCAGCGCGGTCAGCAGGATCGGTGCGGTCTCGCCGGCGACCCGGGCGACAGCCAGCATCACGCCGGTGATGATGCCCGCCATCGCGGTCGGCAGCACGATGCGCAGGATGGTCTTCCAGCGCGGGACGCCGAGGGCCAGCGCGGCCTCGCGCAGCGCGTCGGGGACGAGCTTGAGCATCTCCTCGGTCGCGCGCACCACCGTCGGCAGCATGAGGATCGCCAGCGACAGCGCGGCCGCGAAGCCGGAGAAGCCCTGGCCGAGCGCGAGCACCCAGAAGGCGTAGAGGAACAGCCCGGCGACGATCGACGGGACACCGGTCATGACGTCGGTGAAGAAGCGGATCAGCGAGGCGAGTCGACCCCGGCCGTACTCCACGACGTAGACGGCCGCGAGCAGTCCGAGCGGCACCGCCATGACGGTGGCGAGCGCGACCTGCTCCAACGTGCCGATGATCGCGTGGTAGACGCCACCGGTCGCGTCGCGCGGGCCGACGCCGGCCATCGAGTGGGTGAGGAAGTAGAGGTCGAAGCGCGCGAGGCCCTTCTGGATCACGAGGAACAGCACGCTGAACAGCGGCAGCAGCGCGATGAGGAACGACCCCGCGATGAGGGTGCCGGCGAAGCGGTCGACGGCCCGCCGCCGACCCTCGAGGACCGCGGACGCGGCGGTGACCAGCACGCAGTAGGCGAGCGCGGCGAAGGTCGCGAGGCCGAGCGCCCCGCCGCCCTGCACGGCGACCAGCGAGGCGCCGACCGCGAGCGAGACCGCGGCGAGCAGCCCCTGCGCGCTGCGCCCGATCGGGCGGCTGCGGCCACCGCCCTGCAGCGACCCGCGGGTGTCGGGCTCGAGCGTCGTCGTCGCCATCAGGTCACCTTCAGCTTGCGGGTCGAGCGGTAGACGATGCCGCGGGCGGCGAGGTTGACGACGAGCGTGATGACGAACAGCACCAGCCCGGAGGCGATGAGGGCGCCGCGGCCGACCTCGCCGTACTCGCTGAACTTGTTGGCGATGTTGGCTGCGATCGAGCCGCCGCCGGGGCCGAGGACCTTCACGCTGATGACCGGGTTGGACAGCAGCACGAGCGCGACCGCGATGGTCTCGCCGAGCGCCCGCCCGAGGCCGAGCATCACCGCGCTGGTGACGCCGGGGCGGGCGAAGGGCAGTACCGCCATCCGGATCATCTCCCAGCGGGTCGCGCCGAGGGCGAACGCCGCCTCGCGGTTGCCGCTCGGGACCTGCAGGAAGACCTCCCGCGACAGCGCGGCGATGATCGGCAGGATCATGATCGCGAGCACGACGCCGGCGAGGAACAGCGAGCGGCCGTAGACGCCGCCGGTGTCGCCGAAGAAGGGCAGGAAGCCCAGCGTGGAGTTGAGGAAGTCCGATGTCGGGATGATCTTGGAGTTGAGGTAGGCGAGGCCCCACAGGCCGTAGACGACGCTCGGCACGGCGGCGAGCAGGTCGACGAGGTAGCCGAGGAAGCCGGCGATGCGGCGGGGGGCGTACTGCGTGATGAACAGCGCGACGCCGATCGCCACCGGCACCGCGAGCAGCAGCGCGATGAGCGAGCTGACGACGGTGCCGTAGGCGAGCGCCGCGATCCCGAACACGACCTCCTGGCCGGGGCTCTCCGGCTCGGGCAGGAAGCGCTTCTCGGTGAGGAAGTTGACGGTGTTGCTCTGCAGCGACGGAACGGCCTCGCTGACCAGGAAGACCGTGATCGCGCCGATGATGACCAGCAGCGAGACGCCGGCCGTCGCGGACAGCCCGAGGAAGACGCGGTCGCCGCGGCGGGCGGTGCCGCCGCTGGTCGACGAGGGCGTGATCGGGTCGGGACCGGGGACGGTGCCCGGGGCAGGCATGCCCGTGGTGCCGGTGCTCATGGGATCAGTGTTCCCTCTCGGTCCCGGACGCGGCGCACGCCCCTCCCGGCGAGGGCCGGGGAGGGGCGTGCGACGGGTGCTGCTGGGTGCTAGGCGAGCGACGCGACGGCGGTCGTCACGGCGGTCGCGAGGTTCGACGGGAGCGGGGCGTAGTCGAGGCCCTCGGCCGCGGCCTGGCCCGTGGTGGCGCTGTAGGTGAGGAACTTCTTCAGCAGCTCGAGCTTGGCGGCGTCGGTGCCCTTCGAGCAGACGACGGCGTAGGTGACACCGGTCAGCGGGTAGGTGCCGGCACCGAGCGCGGCGTAGTCGAAGTCGAGGACGAGGTCGCCGGTCGGGACCGTGAGGGACTCGAGCGCCTTGGTGACGGTGGCCGCGCTGAGCTCGGCGTACTCGTTGCCGGCGTTCTTGACCGCGGCGACGCCGAGGGCGGCGCCCTTGGCGAAGGAGAGCTCGACGTAGGTCACGGCGCCCTCGACGCCGGTGACGGCCTGGGTGACACCGTCGGACTTCGCGGCGCCCTGGACGGCGGCGGGGAAGTCGACCTCCTTGCCGGAGCCGAGCGTCCAGTCCGCGCCGGCCGTTGCCTCGAGGAACTTCGTGAAGATGTCGGTGGTGCCGGAGGAGTCGCTGCGGCGGATCGCGGTGATCTTCGTGCTCGGCAGCGTGGCGCTGGGGTTGTCGGCCTTGACGGCGGCGTCGTCCCAGGTGGTGATGGTGCCCTGGAAGATGCCGGCGAGGGTCTTCGGCGACAGCTGGAGCGAGTCGACGCCCTGCAGCTTGTAGGCGATGGCGACGCCACCGGCCGTGACGGGCAGGTGCAGGGCGGGGGCGCCACCGCAGCGCTTCGTGGCGTCGGCCTGCTCGGTGTCCTTCAACGCGGCGTCGGAGCCGGCGAAGTCGACGGTGCCGGCGGTGAACTGCTTGATGCCGGTGCCGGAGCCGACGCCCTGGTAGTCGACCTTGGCGGTGCCGCACGCCGCGGCGTAGTCCTTGATCCACTGCGCGACGATGTTCTTGGCGAACGACGAGCCGGCGCCCTTGAGGTCGCCGCTGCCGCAGTCGATGGCGGCCGTGGACGACGAGCCGGTCGGGGTGGCGCCGGTCGTGGTCTGGGTGTCGCTGCCGCAGGCAGCGAGGGCGAGGGCGCCGGAGATGACGAGGCCAGCAGCCTTGCCGGACCGCGAGATCTTCACGGGGAGTCCTTCCTGGTGGGTGGTCCGCTCAACGGGCGGAGTCGACACCGACGGTAGGAAGGCGACATGGCCGTTCACCGGGATCACGGTGAACAGCAGGTGAACGCGGGTGGGACGTCTGGTGGCCCCACGGCAGGCTGAGCGTGGACGTCAGGTGAACTGGCTCACAGCACCCGCTGGAGCAGGTCGCGGACCCTCGCCTCGACGTCGTCGACGATCGCGCGGACCGTGTCGAGGTCCTGGCCCTTCGGGTCGGCGACCAACCAGTCCTCGTAGGTCTTCCCGGGGAAGACGGGACAGGTCTCGCCGCAGCCCATCGTGACGACGACGTCGGCCTGCTGGACCCCGTCGTGGGTCAGCAGCGTCGGGACGTGGCCGTGGGTGGTGAGGCCGCGCTCCTCGAGCACCAGGGCGACCGCCGGGTTGACGCCGTCGCCGGGCTGTGAGCCGGCACTGACCGCGGTGACCCTGTCCCCACCCAGGTGCTGGGCAAGGAGCTGCGCGGCCACGGAGCGGCCGCTGTTGTGGATGCAGGCGAACAGGATCGTGGTCACGAGCGGGCGTCCCGGGGGTAGAGGGCCATGACGGTGAGCAGGGCCAGCGTGCCACCGAGGAGCTGCATCACGACGAACGCGGGGACGCTGGCGGGCGCGATGCCGGCGAAGGTGTCGGACAGGGTTCGGCCGAGGGTGATGGCCGGGTTGGCGAAGCTCGTCGAGCTGGTGAACCAGTAGGCCGCGGTGATGTAGCCGCCGACGGCATAGGCGATGTGGGCGGCGTTGCGGCTGCGCAGGACGCCGAAGACGACGAGCACGAGGCCGAAGGTGGCGACGACCTCGCCGGTCAGCAGCCCTGCGGTGCTGCGGTCGGTCTCGCTGACGGCGACGGCCGGCAGCTCGAACATCACGTTGGCGACCACGACGCCGACCGCGCAACCGGCGACCTGCGCGGTGGCGAGGACCGTCGCGGTGCGGGTGGTGATCGCGCCGAGGGCCCGCTCGACGAGCGTCACGACCGGGTTGAGCGCCGCGCTGACCGGGCCGAGGGCCAAGATCAGCGCCACGAGGGCGGCGCCGGTGACGAGGGCGTTGACCAGCAGCTGCAGGCCGACGTCGTCGGTGAGCTGCGTGGCCGCGATGCCTGAGCCGACGACGGTGGCGGCGAGCAGCGCCGACCCGACCAGCTCGGCGAGCGCCTTCTGCGCCAGCGACGGGGGTACGACGGAAGGCTCCGTCGGTTGCGCCTCCCCCGAGCGCTCGGGCAGCTGGTCGCCGGGCGCCTGGGCGGCTCGGGCAGGTGCGGTGCGGGTGGCCATCAGCAGCACTCCGGGTCGATGACGCGGCACAGCGCGCCGAGGGCGTCGCGCTGCGGGAGGTAGTAGACGTTGAGGCCGCGGCGCTCGCTCGTGACGAGGCCGGCCGCGCGCATCGTCTTGAGGTGGTGGCTCACCGTGGGCTCGGACAGGCCGAGGGCGGGGGCGAGGTCGCAGGTGCAGACGCCGTCGGTGCCGCTCGCGAGCAGCAGGCTCATCAGCCGGACGCGTGCGGGGTCGGCGAGCGCCTTGAGTCGCACCGCGACCTGGGTCGCGGCGGCGGTGTCGAGGGCTCCGGCGGCCAGCGGGGCGCAGCTGACGGGGCGGGTCGCGTCGAGCAGCGGGAGGGCGCGGGGCACGTCGTACAGGGTGCGGCTCTTCTTCGACATCCGTCAAATCAGTCCGCGTTGATGCCCCCGTCCCACGCGCCGATCCCCACCCCTCCTGTGCGCCGGTGTCGGCGCTACGGGGGCGGGTAGGGCCGACAGCCGCGTACAAGCGGGGGTGTGGGGGCGGGCGGGCTGGCGGGTGCGACGGCGGGGGTCAGGTCGTGCCGAGGGCGGTGCGCAGCGACTCGAGGGCGGCGGGGACGGCGGCGTACCAGACGTTGACGCCGCGCTTCTCCGAGGTCACGAGGCCGGCCTCGCGCAGGATCTTGAGGTGGTGGCTGACCGTCGGCTGGCTCTTGCCGAGCGGCTCGACGAGGTCGCAGGCGCAGACGCAGCCGCCGGGCGCGGTGGCGAGCAGCGACAGCAGCCGCAGTCGCACCGGGTCGCCGAGCGCGGCGAAGCGCCGGGCCAGCTCGGGGGCCTGGACGACCGACAGCGCGGCCGTGCGCAGCGGGGCGCAGCAGGCCTGCACGTCGGGCTGGTCGAGGACGGGGAGCTCGCGGGGCATGCCGTCCATGACATCGACTCTCATGAGTATTGACAAGTCTCGATAGAACTGCCACTGTTCCCGCATCGACAGACGTCGATGCCTTCCAGACAGGAGACCCGGGATGTCCCGCGTGCAGCTCGCCCTCAACGTCGACGACCTCGACGCCGCCGTCGCCTTCTACAGCGCCCTGCTCAAGACCGAGCCGGCGAAGCGCAAGCCCGGCTACGCCAACTTCGCGGTCAGCGAGCCGCCGCTCAAGCTCGTCCTGCTCGAGAACCCCGGCCAGGGCGGCACCCTCAATCACCTCGGCGTCGAGGTGGCGACCTCCGACGAGGTCCTCGGCGAGATCGCCCGCCTCGGTGATGCCGGGCTCGTCGAGGCGACCGAAATCGGGCAGACCTGTTGCTTCGCGACGCAGGACAAGGTCTGGGCGACCGCGCCCGACGGCGAGCGCTGGGAGGTCTACACGGTCCTCGCCGACACCGACGCGTTCGGCGAGAGCCCCCGCACTGCCGCGGACGAGACCGCCTGCTGCGGCTCCCAGGAACCCGCCGCCGCCTGCTGCTGATCTGACCCCACACCTACCGAACGGAGCACCGCCATGAACGACCTCACGACAGCCCTCGCCGGTCAGCACGTCCGCGCACTGCGGGCCCGGGCCTGCCTCGACCGCCTCCAGCAGCTCGCCGACTGCTGCCGTCCGTCCGTGCTGCGACGCACGGCCTCGGCCGTGGTGCAGTGGCTGCGCAAGGGCCAGCTCGGCCCCGGCTACGTCTGCTGCTAGACGTCCTGGGGAGCCCACGAGAAGACCGACGGGCTGCGCGGGTCGACCGTCAGGCGCAGCCACGACGATGCGGTGTCGCCGAAGGTCTCCAGCCGGGTGAGGTTGGAGACTCCGGCGTACGTCGGCTCCTGCTCGTAGCGGTGCTCGTCGCCGTGCACCAGCAGGACCGGGCGTCCGAAGGCGAGGGCCCGCTCGACGATGCGGGCGCGGACCTCGGTCATCCCGTCACCGACCGGTTCGGCCTGCATCATCAGCAGGACCCCCGCGGAGTCCTCACGCACGGCGCTGTCGAACGCCTCGTCGATCCAGGCGAGGGCCGCCGCCCGCCGCGACTCGAACTCCGCGAGCCGCTCCGCGGGCCGGTCGCCCCCGACCAGACCCGACCACGGGTCGAGGCCGTTGCTGCTCCCCACGACGTGCACGGACGCGACGACCACACGGCTGCGGGTGAAGCGGGTGTTCTCGACGTACGCCGAGAAGCGTGGGTCAGTGGCCTGCGTGGTCACCGTCATCGTGCGTCGGCCCAGCGTTTGGCCGGCCTCGGGGTAGAAGACCGAACGCACCGCCGCGAGCCGCTCCGTCGGGAGGTAGCGGCCGGCGGCGGGGCGGTGGCAGTCGGTCCACTCGTTGTCGCCGGGCGTGTAGACGAACGGGTCGGCGAAGGTGCCGTAGAGCTGCGCGAGGTCGGCGAAGCGCTCGTCGGAGCAGGTCGACGAACCGTTCTTGATGTCGCCGGCGTGCAGGACCATCCGCACCTGCGGGTCGGCGTTGATGTCGTCGACCAGTGCCGGGAAGGCCGCGCGCTGCGCGTCGCCGTAGGGCGTGTCTGCGATGAGCGCGATCTCGAGCGGTGCGGCCGAGCGGTTGTCGGGCGCGCCGGCCTCCGCGGGGGCTGAGGTGAGCGAGACGACGACGGTGCTGACGGCGGCGGTGAACAGCGGGAGCAGCAGGCGGGGCACGGCGGTCCTCCGGGGACGCGGGCTGACGGGTCGCCCCGACCCTGGCGAGCCCATACGTCGCGTACGCCGATCGCAGGTGAACGACCTGCGGCGGACCGGTGACGGTCAGACCGCCACCACGGCGATACCGGGCTCCCCCCGGATGAGCGCCTTGATGTCGCCGGGATCACTGGTCACGATCACGACGGGCTTCTCGCAGGTCCTCGCCGCCGCGACCACCAGGGCGTCGATCGTGCGGCCGCCGAGAGACGCGCGGTCCATGAGGCGGGCGGCGTCGCGGTAGTGGTCCGCGGTGAGCTCGACGAGGGACAGCCGGCTCACGGCGTGCTCGCGGGCCCGCCGACCGCTGCCGTGCAGCGTCTCGGCCAGCACGGTCCAGGGGGCGGCAACCCGGGCGCTGTGGGCGGCCGCAGCCGCGAGGTACCTCCGCACGGTGAGGTGGCGGGTTGCTACGGCAGAGACGCCCTCCGCGTCGAGGAGCAGCGTCCGGAAGGGGGTGCCCTGCCTCACTGCGCACCGTGGTCGGTGACGACCCCCGCCTCCGCGAGGGCGGCCTCCAGGCGGGCGTCCGCGATCGCATCGGCCTCGGGGTCGGAGGGGCCGAACTCCGCGATCAGCTCCAGCAGGTCGTCGCGCTCGAGCTGTCGGCGGACCGCCTCCGTGACGTAGGCCGAGAACTCGCGACTGGCGACCCGCTGGTCGACGCGCACGAGCACCGACTGGGGCATCGACACGGTGCGCCGACCGAAGCGCTCGTCGGCGGAGGTCTCGCTGCTCGCCTCGGACATCGCCACCTCCAGAGTATGACTGGAAGTGTGACACGCCGACGGGGCTGCCGGCGAGCCCCTGTGGACACCGGTCAGCCGCGGCTGAAGCTCACGTCGGTGCCGTAGCGGGTGAAGCCGAGCCGTTCGTAGACCCTGATCGCGTTGGTGTTGCCCTCGTCGACGTAGAGCATCGCCTCGGGCAGCCCGCGCTGCTGCAGGTGGTGCAGCCCGACGAGGGTCAGCACCGGCCCGAGGCCGCGGCCCTGCTCCGACGGGTCGACACCGACGACGTAGACCTCACCGAGCTCACCGTGGGCATGACCGTGCTCCTCGACCGACGCCCCGTGCACCTTGGTCCAGTGGAACCCCACCAGCCGGTCGCCGCGGCAGGCCAGGAAGAAGCCGGCCGGGTCGAACCAGCCCTCCTTCTCCCGCAGCAGCACGTCCTTCACGGTCCACGACCCCTGGTCCGGGTGGTCGGCGAACGCCCGCGCGTTGACCTCCACCCAGGCCGCCTCGTCGCGACCGACGACGAAGGGCCGCAGCTCCAGCCCCTCGGGCAGGTCGTACGACGGAAGGGCGTCCGACAGCGGGCGCCGCAGCTGCCACAGCGCCCGTGACCGCTCGAAGCCGAGCGAGCCCGCGAGGGCGCGAGCCCCCGGGTGCTCGCCGTGGGCCCACAGCCGCAGCCGGCCGTCGGGCGACTCGGCGAGCAGCGCGTCGACGAGCCGCCGACCGACGCCGTGGCGGCGGGCCGACGGGTGCACGGCGAGCTCGCCGCTCGAGCCGGAGACCGCGTCGGTGACGTCGAGGTGGGCGTAGCCGAGCAGGCCGCTGGCGTCCTCGACGAGCAGGTGGCGGACGTCGTCGTCGCCGCCGACCGGCAGGTGCAGCAGCACGTGGTCCGACAGCGGCGGGTGGCCGTCCTCGGAGGTCACGGCGTCGACGAGCGCACGGACCGCGGCGACCTCGTCGGTGGACAGCCGGCGCACGACGCGGGGGGCCGGGCCGTGGTCGGGGGTCACGCGACGAACGCTACCCATCGGGGCGCACCGCGCCGCGCGACCCCGACTGTTCACCCGGCAGACACGGGCCGGTCGGACGCGGGCCGTTGGCCGGTCGTCGCCGGCCCGCACCCTCGCAAGGCAACCAGTCGGGCCTGCCCAGGGGCGGCCCGTTCACACCAGCTCGGGGGGAGTGCCAGTGACGGCCGCGCTCGACGTGCCCGCGTCGCCGGACGTCCCGCGCACCCTGGAGTCGCGGGCCCACGGGGCCGACCGGGTCTTCCTCGGGATCCTCAAGGGCAGCGGGGCGACGGTCCTCGCGATCATGACGCTGGTCGGGCTGTTCCTCGCCTACCGCGCGAGCACCGCACTGGACGAGGCCGGCTTCTCGTTCCTCACCACCAGCGCCTGGGAGCCGGACAGCGGGACCTTCGGCATCGCTGCCGTCATCACGGGCACCGCCCTCATCGCCGTGGTGGCCGTGACCTTCGCACTGCCGCTGGCGCTCGGGACCGCGCTGTACCTGTCGGAGTACGCCCCCGTCGGCCTGCGGCGGACCCTGATCAGCCTCGTGGACCTGATGGCCGCCGTGCCGAGCGTCGTCTACGGGCTCTGGGGCTTCTTCTTCCTGCAGGGCCACGTGCTCGGCCTCTCCCGCTGGCTCGCGACCTACGTCGGGTGGTTCCCGCCGTTCCGGGTCGACGGCGCCGACCCGAGCGACCCGCTGTCGTCGGCGACGGTCCTCACGAGCTCGACCTTCATCGCCGGCATGGTCGTCGCGCTGATGATCACGCCGATTGCCTGCTCCGTCATGCGCGAGGTCTTCAGCCAGGCACCTGCCGGTGAGCGCGAGGGCGCCTACGCCCTTGGCGCCACCAAGTGGGGCATGGTCCGCGCGGTCGTCCTGCCCTTCGGTATGGGCGGCATCATCGGCGGCACGATGCTCGGCCTCGGCCGCGCGATGGGCGAGACCATCGCGGTCTTCATGATCATCTCGCCGGTGTTCGTGATCCAGCCGCACATCCTGCAGAACGGCAGCAACTCCGTCAGCGCCCTCATCGCGCTGCGCTTCGGAGAAGCCACACCGATCGGCCTGTCCGCGCTGATGGCGGCCGGGCTCGCGCTGTTCCTCATCACCCTCGTCATCAACTTCGCCGCGGCCACGGTCGTCGCGAGGTCCCGCTCCGGCGCATCGAGCGACGCATGACGCTGCTCGCCAGCCCGCCCGCGACGACGGCGCAGCCGCAGGAGCGCTCGCCGGAGGTCCGCCGCCGCACCGGCGGGGTCCGGGCCACTGAGGTCTACGCCGTCCTCGGTGCGGCTGTCGGATCCGTCGCGACCACCGCGGTCGCCTTCGACTTCCTCGCGCCCCTGTCCGGCCCGCTCGGCTTCGTCGTCATGGCCTACGCGCTGTTCCTCGGGATCTACGCGCTGCTGGTCGGCATGGACGAGGGCTCGCTCGCCGTGAAGGACCGGGTCGCCCAGGTCGCGGCGCACAGCCTCGCCGCGACGCTGTTCGGCTGCCTGGTCCTCGTCGCCGGCTTCACGGTCTACAAGGGCCGCACCGCGATCACGCACCTCAACCTCGTCACCGAGGACCTCGCCAACGCCGGCTCGCTCAGCCCGATCGACGTCGGCGGCGTGCTGCACGCGATCCTCGGCACCCTGATCATGATCTCCATCGCGCTGGCGATCGTGATCCCGCTCGGCATCGCCTGCGCGGTCTACCTCAACGAGGTCCCGGGCAAGGCGAGCCGCCTGGTCCGCACCGTCGTCGAGGCGATGACCGCGCTGCCGTCCATCGTCTGCGGGCTGTTCGTCCTGGCGACGCTCATCCAGGCCCTGGGCGTCCCCAAGAGCGGCTTCGCTGCGGCCATGGCCATCAGCGTCATGATGCTGCCGATCATCATCCGCGCCTCCGACGTCGTGCTGCGCCTCGTGCCCGGCTCGCTGAAGGAGGCCTCGCTCGCCCTCGGCGCCGGCCGCTGGCGCACCGCGTGGCACGTGACCCTGCCGACCTCGCGCAGCGGTCTGGCCACCGCTGTCATCCTCGGCACCGCGCGCGGCATCGGCGAGACCAGCCCGGTGCTGCTCACCGCCGGCTACACCGCCTACACCAACACCAACCCGTTCAGCGGCCCGATGGTGTCTCTGCCGCTGGCCGTCTTCGAGCTCGTCAAGTCGCCGCAGCCGGTGCAGATCGCCCGCGGCTTCGGGGCCGCCCTCGTCCTGCTCGTGCTGGTGCTCGGGCTGTTCGTGCTGGCCCGCACCCTCGGCGGCAGGCCGGCGGGCCAGCTGAGCAAGGCCCAGTCCCGTCGCCGCGCCCGCCAGTCCGCGAGCGACGCCGAGCGCTTGGCCGCCCGACCGTCCGCCGCAGCCTCCCTCGCGCCGCACCGGACCGTCGTCCTGCCGAACGTCATGCCGAGACGTGTCCCGCCGCAGGACGGCCCGCCGCACCCGAGCCCCCCGTCGTACTCCTGATGACCCCCGTGAAGGACCGCCTCGTGCCCCGCCTCCTGACCCGCCTCCTGGCCCTTGCCGTGGTGGCCGCCCCGCTGCTCGTCGCCGCGCCCGTGCAGGCCGAGAGCTACGTCCCGACCAGCGGCGCCGGCTCGACGTGGAGCGCCAACGCGATCGACCAGTGGCGCCGCAACGTCAACCAGTACGGCCTGAAGGTCAACTACGCGAGCACCGGGTCGTCGGACGGCCGCAACCAGTTCAAGAACGGCACGGTCGACTTCGGCGTCAGCGAGATCGCCTACGGCATCAAGGACGGCGACACCGTCGACGAGCCGCCGACCCGCGCCTTCGCCTACATGCCGATCGTCGCCGGCGGCACCGCGTTCATGTACAACCTCAAGATCGGTGGCAAGCGGGTCACCGACCTGCGGCTGTCGGGCTCGAGCATCGCCGGCATCTTCACCGGCACCATCACGCAGTGGAACGACCCGAAGATCAAGGCCGACAACCCGGGTCTCGTCCTGCCGGCCCGTCGCATCGTCCCGGTGGTGCGCTCTGACGGGTCGGGCACGACCGCGCAGCTGACCTCGTGGATGGCCGACCGGCACCAGCAGACCTGGGACGCCTGGTGCGGTCTCGTGGGTCGCCCGGTCCCTTGCGGCACGACGTCGAACTACCCCGTCAAGGACGGCCGCGGCTTCGTCGCCCTGGCCGGCTCGCTCAACGTCTCGGGCTACGTCGCGCAGGACCAGAGCGAGGGCGCGATCACCTACGTCGAGTACAGCTACGCGCTGAACCTGCGCTTCCCGTCGGCCAAGGTCCTCAACGACGGCGGCTACTACGTCGAGCCTACGGCGAGCAACGTCGCAGTCGCGCTGCTCAAGGCGAAGGTCGACGAGAATCCGTCGAGCAAGACCTACCTCACCCCGGACCTGCGCGGCGTCTACCGCAACACCGACCCGCGGTCCTACCAGCTGTCCAGCTACAGCTACATGATCGTGCCGACCGCGCTGTCGGACTCGTTCAACAACGAGAAGGGCAAGTCACTCGGCGCCTTCGCCTACTACTTCCTGTGCCAGGGCCAGCAGGAGGCCGAGGACCTCGGCTACTCCCCGCTGCCCATCAACCTCGTGGAGGCCGGCCTCAAGCAGGTCCGTCGCATCCCCGGCGTTGCCGCGCAGGACACCGACATCAAGAAGTGCAACAACCCGACCTTCTCCGCGACCGGCGAGAACACGCTCGCCAAGAACGCGCCGCAGCCACAGGCCTGCGACAAGCAGGGCGCCTCGCAGTGCGTCGGCACCCGCGCCGCGGGTGGCACGACGACAACCGGCACCACCGGTGGCGCGGCTGCTCAGGGGACCACAGGTGGCAGTGCCGCAGGGACCACCGGAGGTACGACGACCTCGGGCACCACCGGATCCGGTGTCGCGGGAGCGCCCGTCCTGCCGGGCGCGGTGAGCGGCGTGGCCGGCCCGGGCACCGTCACGGTCGACCCCGACACCGGCGCGGTCATCACCGACGGCGCCGTCGACGCCAACGGTCAGCAGATCGCCGCGATCCCGGTGTCGATCGGTGCCGGTGGCGTCGGCTCCGGCACAGCCCTGGTGCTGCTGGCCATCGCCGTGCTGCTCGCCGTCACGATCCTGCCGCCTCTGCTCGACGGCCGGCTGAAGCGGGACCTCACATGACCAGGTCCCCGCGGGCCCTCGCGGCCGTTGCGCTGCTCGCCGTCGTCGCGGCCCTCCCGATCGCGACGACGACCGGCCCTGCGACCGCTGCCGAGACCACCGCGTCCGCGGTCACCAAGTCCGGCGCCGGAGACTTCGCCGGGCTGTCGGTCACCGTCAGCCAGACGAAGAACCTCATCAACCAGGTCGTCGAGGTGTCGTGGAAGGGCGGCGCCCCGACCGAGCCCGCGACGGGCAACCTCGCCGTCAACTTTCTGCAGGTCTTCCAGTGCTGGGGCGACGCGGCCGACGGCCCCCGGCGCGAGCAGTGCCAGTTCGGCGGCTTCGCCGGTGACACCCGCGGCGGGCAGAACGTCACCTCCCGGCAGACCAACCAGGGTGGCGTCGTCGACCCGCGCGAGACCTACGTGACGACGGGGAGCGGCAACGCCTTCGTGCCGTTCGAGGCGGTGTCCGGCAAGGTCGCGACAGGCGCCCGCAACGAGTTCTTCGACCAGAGCACCACCAACGAGATCCCGCTGGCGCGCACCCGCCCGGACGGCAGCGGCCTGGAGTACGTCGAGGTGCAGACCGCCCGCGAGGCCGCGGGCCTCGGCTGCGGCGAGCCGCTCACCGTGGGCGGTGCGACCGTGGGGCGGTCGTGCTGGCTCGTCGTCGTCCCCCGCGGCAACAAGGAGGTCGACGGATCGACCCGCACGACCTCGGCCATCAACCAGCTCGAGAGCTCGGCGCTGTCGGCGACCAACTGGGCGCAGCGTCTCACCTTCCCGCTGCAGTTCGAGCCGCTCGGCCTGTCCTGCCCGCTCGGCGCGTCCGAGCGGCGCACCGTCGGCAACGAGCCGGTCGTCGAGGCGATCAGCCGCTGGCAGCCGACGCTGTGCGCCGGTGGCGAGCGGGTCTTCGGCTTCAGCCAGGTCCCCGAGGCCACCGGCCGCCGGGTCCTCGCGGGCGACGACCCGGGAGTCGTCTTCGTCGGTCGTGAGGTCGAGGCCGAGGAGCTCGCCGGTCGGGCTCCTGCCTACGCCCCGGTGACGCTGTCCGGGATGGGCGTGGCCTTCAACATCGACAGCCTGGCGCGATCCGACGCCCCGACCGAGGTGCAGCTGCGCGACGCGACCCGCATCGGGGAGCTGCAGCTGACCCCGCGCCTCGTCGCGAAGCTCATCACCCAGTCCTACCGGCTTGCCGTCGACTTCCAGGCCGACAGCGTCAAGGGCAACCCGCTCGACATGACCCGCGACCCGGAGTTCCAGGCCCTCAACCCGGGCTTCGCGCTGCTGACCTACCCCGCCATCGCGGAGGTTCTGCTGCCGACCGGACTGACCGACGACGCCCGACACGTCTGGGAGTGGCTGCGCACGGACGCCGAGGCCAGGGCGTTCCTGGCCGGGGCACCGGACCCGAGCGGGATGACGGTCAACCCGAACTACAAGGGGATCTCGCTGCCCCAGGACGGCTTCCCGAAGGCCGACCCCTACTGCCGTGAGTTCACGACCGACCAGCCGGACCTGTGCACGCTGGACGCGCACCCCTACGCCGCCGACCTGCACGACGCCGCCCGGTCCGCCGCCCGCGGTGACACCCTCGCCCGCACCGACTACCAGCCGCTCGCGATCCCGCCGGGCTACAAGAAGAACACCCCGCAGCCGGTCGGCGGCCGCTACGCCCTGGCTCTCACCGACACGGCGAGCGCCGCGCGCTACGGCATCCCGATGGCCAAGCTGCGCAACGCCTCCGGTGAGTTCGTCGCCCCGACGACCGCGTCGATGCTCGCGGCAGCAGCCACCCTGCCGGCACCCACGACCGCCGCGGCGCCGCAGGTGGCGACCGACGTGAAGGCGGCAGCGGCGTACCCCCTGTCCTTCCTCACCTACGCCGCCACTGTGCCGAGCGCACTCGATGCGCAGGCGCGCGCGGACTACGCGGTCCTGCTGCGCTACGCCGTCGAGGGTGGCCAGCAGCCGGGGGACGCACCGGGCCAGCTGCCCCGCGGCTACGCACCACTGCCGGCGTCGCTGCGGTCCACGACGCTCGCCCTCGCCACCTTGCTCGAGAAGCCGGTCGTGGCCGCGCCTACGTCCGCACCGACCGCAACCCCTGCGACCGTCGCGACCTCCGCGCCCGTGACCCCCGTCGTGTCCGGCGGCGGCGTCAGCGGGCCTGCGCCCGTCGTGCCGGTGACGGTCCCGCCCGTCGTCCCCGCGCCGCTGCCGGTCCCGCAGACGGCCCCCACTGCTGCCCCGGTCGCGCCCGTGCCCGCCACCCTCGCGGCCGCGCGGCCCCTGCCCGTCGGCGTCGCCGACCAGTACTCCCTCCTGCTCGCCACGTTCCTCGGTGCTCTCGCGGTCCTTACCGGACCGATGCTGCGCCGCCGCTCCCGCTAGCCGTCCGACCCTGCTCGTCCACTACCGCACCTCCACCACCTCGAAAGGGAACCCCCTGTGAAGACTCGCGCTCGCGTGGCCGTCGCCGCCCTGTGCACCCTTATCGCTGCCGCCGCCCTGGGCACCAGCGCCGCGCTGGCCGACCCGGCCGGCACGCCCACCTTCCGCAATCTCGCGGGTGTCGGGTCCGACACGACCGAGGAGGTTGTGCAGGGGCTGTCCGACGTCGTGCTCATCGACGGCGTCAAGCAGATCGCCTCCTACAACGCGACCGGCTCGGCGCAGATCACGACGAAGGACCCGGGCACGACGCCGGGCTGCACCATCAACCGCCCCAACGGCTCGAGCGCCGGCCGTGACGCACTGCTCGCCTCGCTGCAGGCCAACAGCGGTGCCGGCAACGGGTGCCTGGACTTCGCGCGCTCGTCGTCGAGCCGCGGCACCTTCACCTCGACGCCGTCGATGACCTGGGTGCCCTTCGCGGTCGAGGGCCTCAGCTACGCCGTGACGACGACGTCCAGCGTCCCGCGCAAGCTCACCAAGGCGCAGCTCGTCAGCATCTACAAGTGCGAGATCACCGGCCCCGCCGGCGCGCCCTTCAAGCCGGTGCTGCCGCAGGCCGGCTCGGGCACCCGCAGCTCGTGGCTGAGCTACATCTACGGCACCGCCAGCCCGAACCTCGCGCTCTACCCCTGCCTGGTCGACACGGGTGCGCAGGAGCACGACGGGCGCATCCTCGACGACAGCTCGCTTGTGCCCTTCTCGAGCGCCCAGTGGATCGCGCAGGCCTCCGGCACGATCCAGGAGAAGCGCGGCCGGTCGACCCTCGGCCAGATCGACGGCACGACGGCGATCGCCACCAACACCAGCTTCGCCAACGTACGGACGGTCAACAACATCATCCCGACCTCGAAGATCGGGACCGCGCCGTGGGACACCGTCTTCGTCGGCCCGTCGTCGCAGGTGTGCACCAACGTGGCCACGATCCTGCAGTACGGCCTCGCCGTCTCGCCGAGCTGCGGCAGCACCTCCAGCCAGTCCTGACCCGGTCCGTCGGGCGGTGCGCGCTGCCCCGCCCGGCGGCTCGGTCACCTTTTCGGGAGACCTCATGACCACAGCACGGGCGTACGCCGGAGCAGCTCTGCTCGCAGGCGTCCTCTGCGCTGTCCCCGCGCCGGTCTCGGCCGCCGCCTCGTCGGTCACGGCCGTCCCCCAGCTCGGGACGCTGTTCGTCGACCCGCCCACAGGGGCCGACGACACCCCGCTCGACCTGCTCACCAGCGGTGGCTGCCCGGCCCCGGCGACCAACGTCGTCGCCCGGGCCTTCGGCAACGGCTTCCCCGCCGGTGGGCAGATCGTGGTCGGCAACACCGACGCGGGCGTCCGCCGAGGGAGCGCGTTCTCCGTCGTACCCGGTGACACCCTGCGTGCCTTTGCGGCGCTGCAGCCCACCCCGGGCGTGCTGTCCGGCAGCTACCGCGTCGTCGTCTCCTGCCAGGAGGCGCTCGGCTCGGTCAGCCTCGGCGACTACGTCGGGACGCTCGTCTTCTCGAGCCCGCGCAGCTACACCGCCCGCAACCCCGCCGTCCGGCCGGTGCCCGCGCCGGCCGATGCCGCGCCCCTGCCGACCGGTGCTCCGGGCGCTGCCCAGGTGCCGGGTGCGGCAGACGGCACCGCCGCGGCCGCGCCAGGTGCCGTACCCGGTTCCGGCGCGGACACCGCCGCTGCCGCTGCAGGCGGGACACCCACCACCAAGGCGTCCGCCACTGCCTCCGCCTCGGTCGGCGACGACGGCTCGCTGCTGCCCCTCGCGGCAGCGGGACTCGGAGGCTTCGGCCTCGCCGGTGTCCTGCTCGGTGCCTCGCGGCTGCGCCGACGGCTCAGCCGGCACCCGCGACCCCGGACCGCCGTGACCTGACCCGCTCGTCGCACCACGCAACGACACCCCCCACCAGACCACCAGCACCACCACACACCAGGAGATGAAGTGGCAGGAAAGACCACCCGCCGGTACGCCGCGGCAGGCGCCGCAGCAACCGTCGCGGCCACGGGCCTCGTCGCCCTGCTCGGCTCGAGCTCGTCCAGCGCCGCGGTCGTCGGCTCGCTGACCGTGACCCCGACCTCCGGCGCGGACAGCACCCCGCTGTCGGTCAACACCTCGGCCGGCTGCCCGTCCGGCGGCACCAACGTCGTCGTGCGCGTCCTCGGCAGCGGCTTCCCCACCACCGGCCAGGTCGTCGTCGGCAACACAGACGCCGGCGTCTCGAACTCCGCGCCGTTCTCGGTCGCGCTGTCCGACACCCTCAAGGCCTTCGCCGCCCAGCAGAGCCCGCCCGCGACCCTGTCGGGCACCTACACGCTGAGCCTGAAGTGCCAGGACGTCTTCGGCACCGCCGACTTCGGTGACTTCACCGGGCAGATCACCTTCACCAGCCCGACCACCTTCGTCTCGGGCGCCGCCCCGACGACGGCCCCGCCGACCACGGCTCCGCCCACGACTGCCCCGCCGACCACGGCCCCGCCGACCACGGCTCCGCCCACGACAGCCCCGCCGACGACGCGGCCCCCGACCACCGCGCCTCCCACGACCGCGCCGGTCCCCGTGGCCCCCGGGTTCGCGCTGCGGATCAGCCCGGAGTACCTCCGCGTCAAGGCCGGCACGACCGTCGTCCTGTCGACCCGCCTCGTCCGCAGCGACATGTCGCACGTGCCCGGCAAGGCGGTCGGCTTCTTCACCCGCACCCGCGGGGGCAGCACCTTCGCCCTGTCGCGCCGCACCGTGACCGACGACGACGGACTGTCCTACGGCTTCTTCCGCGTCGCCGACGACTTCCGCTGGTACACGAACTACAACGTCAGCTCGACGACGGTGGGCGCCCGCAGCACGGGTGGACTCGTGCAGATCGTCCGCTAGCGCACGCGACACGCATGCCCCTGACGCCTGCCCCGCCGACGGACCCCTTCGGCGGGGCAGGCCCAGGACCACCTGCCCTACCCGTCCGCACCTCACCCACCCCGGAGGCCCCATGAGCACCGCCGCGATCCGGGACCTCCGTGCCGTACCCCCGCTGCCCGAGACCCCGAGCACCGTCGAGGCACCTGCCCCCGTCCCGACCCGCCGCCCCGCGGCGTCGGTCGCGGGCACCAGCCTCACCCTGATCGGCCTGCTGCTGCTGGCCTTCGTGGCGCACGTCGCCGTCATCGGTGGGCTGGTCCACCAGCGCGACCAGGCCACGGCGTACGACGACCTCCGGCTCGCGCTGGCCAACGGCACCGCCCCGGTCGGACCGACCGACGTCGACGGCGCAGCGCTCGCCCTCGGTGCTCCGGTCGCGCTGCTCGACGTGCCCGAGCTCGGTCTGCGCGAGGTCGTCCTCGAGGGCACCACCTCGGGCGTCACCCAGAGCGGAGTCGGTCACCGCCGCGACACCCCGCTGCCGGGGCAGGTCGGCACCAGCGTGCTGGTCGGTCGCAAAGCCGGCTTCGGCGGGCCGTTCCGGTCGCTCACCTCGCTGTCCGTCGACGACCTCATCACCGTGACGACGGGCCAGGGCGAGCAGCGCTTCGAGGTCACCTCGATCCGCCGCTCCGGCCAGCCGGCGCCGGTCGTGCCCGCAGGTACGGCCGGGCTCACTCTCGTCACGGCCCTCGGCTCGCCCTTCGCACCCAGCGGGCTCGTCCTCGTCGACGCCGTCGCGATCACGCCCGTGCAGCCGCGCCCGGCCTCGGGCTTCGCACCCGGAGCGCTGCCGGTCGCCGAGCGCGCCCTCGAGGGGGAGCCTGCTGCGGCGTACCCGCTCGTGCTCTGGTGCCAAGCCCTGCTGCTCGCCGCGCTGGGCTACACCTGGGCGCGGGTGCGCTGGGGCCGTCGGCAGGCGTGGCTCGTCGGCGTGCCCGTCCTCATCATCCTGTCGCTCGTCGTGGCTGACACCGGCTCGCGCCTGCTCCCCAACGTCCTGTGACCGCACCCGAGGAGACCCCCGTGCTCGACACCACCGCTGATCGGCGACCGGCCGCTGCACCTCGGCCGCTGGCGATGCCCGGCCTCGAGGCCCGCAACGTCTCTGCGTGGTTCGGTGAGCGCAAGGTTCTCGACCGGGTCTCGCTGCACATGCCGCGCCATCAGGTCACGGCGCTGATCGGCCCGTCGGGCTGCGGGAAGTCGACCTTCCTGCGGACGCTGAACCGCATGCACGAGCTGATCCCCGGCGCGTCGCTGGCCGGTGAGGTCCTGCTCGACGGTGACGACCTCTACGACGTGGAGCGCCGGCTCACCGACGCGCGTCGTCAGGTGGGGATGGTCTTCCAGAAGCCCAACCCGTTCCCCGCGATGTCCATCTACGACAACGTCGTCGCGGGCCTCCAGCTCACGGGGACGCGCGCGTCGGGGTCGGAGAAGGACGACCTCGTCGAGGAGTGCCTCGTCAAGGCCGGCCTGTGGCGCGAGGTGTCCGACCGGCTCCGCTCGCCGGGTGGCGCGCTGTCCGGAGGGCAGCAGCAGCGGCTCTGCATCGCGCGGGCGCTGGCGGTCCGGCCGCAGGTGCTGCTCATGGACGAGCCGTGCTCCGCCCTCGACCCGACGTCGACCCGCGTCATCGAGGAGACGATGGGCGAGCTCGCCCGCGACGTCACCATCGTCATCGTCACCCACAACATGCAGCAGGCGGCGCGCGTCTCCGACATCTGCGCGTTCTTCCTCGCCGAGCAGGGCGCCCCCGGTGTGATCGTCGAGCACGGGCCGACGCAGCAGGTCTTCGGTGAGCCCAACGACCCGCGCACCGAGGACTACGTCAACGGCCGCTTCGGCTGACCCTGCCCTGCCCTGTCGCCTGCAGCGTCCGCCCACCCGGGACCGCCCGTGCCGGACTCGAGCAGACGCCGTGGCTGGTGGCTAGTGGGCGGTCACGGGCTGACGGGCCAGCAGGGCGGCGGGTTCGTCGGTGATGACGGCAGTGGCGCCGGTCCGCTCGAGCAGCTCGGCGTCGACCGGGCGGTTGACCGTCCAGGCCCGCAGGGCCAGTCGCGCCTCGCGGGCCTCGGCCATGACGTGCGGCTGCAGCAGCACTGCCTTCAGCTCGGCGTGCAGGGCGTCGCAGCCCAGGCCGATGGCCCACGCGACGGAGCGGCTGAGGTCCTCGCCGTCGATGAGGGCCAGCGAGCGCGAGGGCTCGCGCCGGCCGACCTCGAGCAGCACCTGCGGGTCGAACGACGACACGACCACATCGTCGTCGGCGATCCCGTCGATGCCGTGCAGGACACCGCGCGCGAGCGAGGAGGTCCGCCGGTCGGGCTTGACGTCGACGACGAGCCGACCGCGACCGGCGACAGCGACGGCGACCTCGCGCAGCGTCGGGATGACGTGCCCGCCGGGGAGCAGCAGTCGGCGCAGCTGTGCGAAGCATGTGCGCTCGACGATGACGGCCAGGCCGGCGACCCGGCGCAGGTCGCTGTCGTGCAGGCACACCGCGACGCGGTCGGCAGTCAGCCGGACGTCGACCTCGACGCCGTGCGCGCCGGCGGCGAGCGCCGCCTCGACGGAGACGAGGGTGTTCTCAGGGGTGGTGGGGGACGGGTAGCCGCGGTGTCCGAGGACCTCCATGCCGCTGACGGTCCGCTCCCACCACGGCCAGCCGGCGCCCTCGACACGACTCCCAGGTGAACGTCACCGCACGACTCCCCCCGCCCCCACCCCCTTCCACGGCCCGCTTGTGCGCCCGGGTCGGCGCTACGAGGCCCCGTAGCGCCGAGAGCGGCGTACATGCGGGGGGTTGGGGGTGCCGGGTGGGCCGGGTCAGCGGGTGGGGCGGATGCGCTTGGTGCGGAAGGGGCCGCGGACCTCGAAGGTGACGCCGGCCGCGGTGGTCCCCGGGCCGCGCTGTGACGAGAAGTACATCCGCGAGCCGTCCGGGCTGAAGGCGGGGCCGGTGATCTCCGACGCGTCGTGGCCCATCAGCCGCACGACCGGGGTGACGACCTGGTCGGGCGTGATGAGGACGACCTCGAGGTCGCCGCCGTCCTCACCGATGAAGATGTCGCCCGAGCGCGACACCACGATGTTGTCCACCCCGGTCAGGGGCGCCGACGCGCCGAGCGCGGCTGCGTCGTACAGCTTCGTGAGCTTCTGCGCCTTCACGTCGAGGTCCCACACGACGTTGTCGCCCTTGGTCGTGAAGTAGACGTGGTCGGCGTCGAACCACACGCCCTCGCCGCCGTTGAAGGCGGTCGACCCGGCGGGTCGGGTCAGCGGTGACTGCGGCAGCTGCGGCAGCAGCACCGGAACCCAGGTGACGGAGCCGTCCGCGGCCACCGCAAGAGCCTCGAGCGCCCCGGCGGACAGGTCCGGGTAGGACGTCGGGGTGAAGCGGTAGAAGCGCCCGTCGCCCATGTCCTCGGTGAGGTAGAGCGCCTTGCGGCCGTGGTCGAAGGCGACCGCCTCGTGGCTGAAGCGGCCGAGCGCCGGCCGCACGACGCCCTGGCCCGGCTTGGTGACGTCGCACTCCCAGACCTGCCCGGTCGGGGTCTCCTCGCACGACAGCCAGGTGCCCCAGGGGGTCGGGCCACCGGCGCAGTTGTTGGCCGTGTCGGCGAGGATCCGGTAGGCGTCGACGACCTCGCCGCGCTTGTCGAAGCGCAGCGCGCCCGCGCCACCGCCGGACGCCGCCGTGGTCTCGGCGTTGGACGTGTAGACCCAGCCGCCGTCCTTCTGCGGGAACACCGCACCGCCGTCAGGCGCGCTGTGCCAGGCGTAGCCGCTCTTCCCGACTGGCTTCCCGCTCGTCGCGAGGATGCGGCTCGAGAAGCCCTTCGGCAGCATCACGCCGTTGCGGTCGGCCTTGAGCAGAGGGCCGTAGGGCCCCTTGCCGGGCTTGGCCGGCGCGCCGTAGGCGTTGTTCCAGAACGACGGGCCGAGGGCGGTGACGCCGACGGCGAGGGCAGAGCTGCGCAGGAAGTCGCGGCGGTCCATGGGATCTCCAGGGCTGGGTCAGGAGGGGCGGTACGACGGAAGGGCCGGTCGGCTCAGGTCGCGGAGGGGGTGCGGGCGTGGCGGGTGGCGAGCGCGCCCGCGGCGAGGGCGGCCGCACCGACGGCCGCCGCGGTGGTGGCGGCGGTG